>CAMWSA010000347.1 GCA_947176785.1 uncultured Lachnospiraceae bacterium | reverse complement strand
GGGAGGAAACGAAGCGGGAAGAAGGCCGGGCAGCACAGCCGTCCCGGGAGGAAACAGAGCGTGGGGCAGGCCGGACGGCGCAGCCACCTCGGGAGGACACATCAGAAACGGTTCAGACACAGGGAAAGGGGGCGGAGTAATATGCGCAGACTGTTGACATATCTTAAGCCTCACAAGTGGACCATGACCATCGCCACGATTCTGGTGCTTTTTATCATTGTGGTGGAGTTGTACCGTCCCATCATCATCGGCGACGCCATTGACGATTATATCAACGGATATTACCAGCCCTTCCGGGTGACGGAAAAAGGGGCTGAAGGGGCCGTGCCCTATGGGGATATATGGCTGGCCAGAGTGGAGCAGTCCCAAACAGGCCAGGCGCTTTCTGAGGATTCCATATACTATCAGCTTTTCCTTCATGAGGATCATTACTATATGGCGGAAGGGCTGACAGCCGCCCAGAGCGAGCTTTTGACGGGGGGCGACCCCCGGCTGATCCGGTCCTATGTGGACGCCGGGGCACCGTGCTTAAGCCGGGAGCAGCTGAAGGCGCTGCGGCACTATGATTTCACGGGGATACTCTGTGCGGCGGGGCTGTATCTGCTGATGATGGCGCTGGGCTTTGTGCTGAATGCGGCGGATACCTGGATGCTCCAGAAGATGGGGCAGAACATCATATTCCGGATGAGGGAGCAGGTCTTTTCCCATATCCACAGCCTGTCCCTGAGCTTTTTTAACACCACCCCGGTGGGCAAGCTGGTGACCCGTGTCAGCAATGACACAGAGGCGGTGAATGAAATGTTTACCACCATTTTGGTGCGGCTGTTTAAAAACGTGGTAAAGATCCTGGGCTATGCGGTGGTGATGCTGTCTATCAGTGTGCGAATGACACTGGTATCCTTCGTGCTTCTGCCGGTGGTGGGGGTGTTGACTTTTGTGTTCCGGTCCTACTCCCGGAAAGCCTACCAGATCACCCGCAATAAGATCACGGAGCTGAATACCTTCCTCTCTGAACATATCTCCGGTATGAGACTGATCCAGGTGTTTGTTCGGGAACAGGAAAAATATGAGGAATTTGAAAAAAAATCCCGGGAATTGTTCAAGGCCAACTGGCGGGAGGTCATGACTTTTGCCGTTTTCCGTCCCAGCATTTACTTTGTGTCCATCATCGCCATGGTGATTGTGATCGGGACCGGAAGCTATTCGGTGCTGGGAGGCAGCCTGTCCCTGGGCACGCTGTTCATATTTATCACCTATATCAGTTCCTTCTTTGAACCGATCCAGGAACTGGCGGAGCAGTTCGGCACCTTGCAGTCCTCCCTGGCCTCCGCAGAGAAGGTTTTTTCCATATTGGATGAGGAACCTCAGATCGTGAACCCGCCCCGGCCCATAAAGGTGGACATTCAGGGCCGCATTGAATTTAAACATGTGTGGTTTGCCTATGAGAAGGAGGACTATATCTTAAAGGATGTGAGCTTTGTGATCCATCCAGGGGAAAAGGTGGCCTTTGTGGGTGCCACCGGAGCGGGCAAGACCTCCATCCTGAATCTGATCGGCAGATATTTTGATATACAGAAGGGCGAGATCCTGATAGACGGCGTCAACATCAAGGAGATAGACAAGGCCCAGCTGCGCCGGGCCATCGGCCAGGTGCAGCAGGATGTGTTCCTCTTCACCGGCGATATCAAGAGCAATATCTCCCTGGATAACGGGGACATCAGCCGGGAGGATGTGATTCGTGCGGCCCGGACAGTCCATGCGGACACCTTTATCGAGAAAATGCCCGGTGCCTATGATGCGCCGGTGACGGAGCGGGGCAGCACTCTGTCCGCGGGGCAGCGGCAGCTGATCTCCTTTGCCCGCACCCTGGCCTATGAGCCCCGGATCCTGGTACTGGACGAGGCCACGGCCAACATCGACACGGAGACAGAGAGCCTGATCACCCAGGCCCTGTCCGCGCTGATGAAAGGCCGCACCACCATCATGGTGGCTCACAGGCTGTCCACGATCCAGCATGCGGACAAGATCATTGTCCTGCATCACGGCCGCATCCGGGAGTCCGGCAGCCATCAGGAATTGCTGGCCCAGGACGGGCTGTACAAGAAGCTGTATGACCTGCAGCTGGTGCAGGAATAGGAAGTATCTAATCGGCTGTGAGCATAGCTGGCAAGAAACGCCGGCAGACAGCGGAAAAACAGACAGATAAGGGAGAAAGGCGAGAGAGCAGGTTATTTTCATATGATAGAGCGTACAATAGACCATTTTAACCTGGCCCAGATCTGCCGGTCCGGACAGTGCTTCCGTATGAAGGCCAGGGACGAAGCCCGGTACAGCGTCATTGCCGGGAGGCATTGTCTGGAATTGGAGCAGCAGGGGCGGAAATGTATTTTTGACTGCGGCGAGGGGGAGTTTGAGAATTTTTGGAAAGACTATTTTGACCTGGGGACGGATTACGGTTCCTACATAGGCAAGGTGGCCCGGGCGGACAGCTATCTGAGGAATGCGGCGGAGTTTGGCACAGGGATCAGGATACTGCGGCAGGACCTGTGGGAGATGATAGTCTCCTTCCTGATCTCCCAGCAGAACAATATCGCACGGATTCGCAGATGCATTGAAAATATCTGCGCCGGCTATGGGGAAAAGCTGGAAAACAGCCGGGGACAGGTATACCATGCCTTTCCGACGCCCCAGGCGCTGGCATCCCTCCCGGAGGACGCTTTGACGGCGTGTAATCTTGGCTACCGCAGCAAGTATGTGGTGCGCGCCGCCAGAAGTGTGGCGGACGGCGAATGCGACCTGGAGGCGATCCGCAGACTCCCTTATCCAAAGGCCAGGGAGGAACTGATGAAATTATACGGCGTGGGGGAAAAGGTTGCGGACTGCATCTGCCTCTTTGCACTGCATCATCTGGAGGCATTCCCGGTGGATACCCACATCCGGCAGGCCATGGAGGCCCACTATAAGGAAGGCTTTCCCATGAAGCGTTATGAGGGCTGCCAGGGGGTGCTGCAGCAGTATATCTTCTACTATGAACTGGCCGGGGACGGAAGGCGGACATGATGACAACGGAGTTGTTGATGACGGTAGGAGAAATTATGCCTGACGGCGGTGAAGAGGGAAAAAGAATTACAGGAGGGGCATTACCACAGTATCCCGCTGACGATTTAAGCTGGCTGGACTTTAGAGGCAAAGATAAAGTTTTCAAATATGTAGTAACACAACAACGCAGGACAATATGCGGAAAGCTCTTGACTGTAAACCTGGTTTATACTTTATTATTGGGGAAAATATAATCCGGGAGGTAGACAGATGACTATAAAAGAAGCAGAGGAGCGGACCGGCTTATCCCGTTCCAACATACGGTTTTATGAGAAAGAAGGACTGGTAAAGCCCCGGCGGAATGCGGGCAACAGCTACAGGGATTATACGGAGACGGACATAGAGGAGCTTCAAAAGATTGCCTATCTGCGCACACTGGGCATCTCCGTAGAGGAGATCCGCAGAATTGTGGGTGGACAGGCGGAGCTTTATGAGGTAATACAGGGCCAGCTTCCACGGCTGGAGCAGCAGATGTCCGAACTGCAAAATGCCAGACGAATGTGCGAAATGCTGCTGGCCCAGGGAAGAATCGGCTATGAGGACCTGGAAATAAACAGGTATGTAAGCGATCCGGAAAAATATTGGCAGGAGAACCGGCGGATTCTAAAGCCGGATTCCATCGGCTTTATTTTTGCGTGGGGCGGGGGAACGGTATGGGCTTTGCTTATGGCTGCAAGCCTGCTGGTTTCCCTGGGTGCCCTTTGGTTTCTCCCGGAGCAAATACCGGTTCAGTGGAGCGGCGGACAGGCGGTATCCTTTGCGGGCAGATGGACGATCCTGGCATATCCGGCGGCCTGTGTGGTCATCCGTTTTCTGCTGCGTCCCATGATTGACGCACGGATCAGGCGCAACACCTTGTACGGTGCCGCCGTCACAGACTATGCGGCGAACTGTCTTTGCTTCGCAGCCCTGTCGGCGGAGGTTCTTATGATCCTTTTCGTAAGGGAAATAGTTCAGCACATCACTACGGTTCTCCTTGTGGAGACCATCATCCTGGTTGGATTTTTATGGCTTGCCAGAAAAGAATTGCCTACGGGATAAGGGAAAACGGTTAAAGCGGGCTAACCGCTTAAATATGCCTGGCGGGTTCCTGTTTTTCTTGACATCCTCGGATAAACCAGGCAAAATAAATTTATCCGGATGAAGGCATAACGGACTTTTGGAGTGGAGGCATTTTTCATCCGGCATTGGGTCACAGCGCAGCTGCGACAGGGAGGGTAGCATGAAGAATCTGGAAAAGTATCTTATAACATTGGAGACAAGGTTTTCTGATATCCGGGAATGTTTAAACGCCGGGGCTGATGAGGCAGAGCTCAGAAAGCTGGAAGAAAAAGCGGGACATACGCTCCCGGAGGAATTCAGGGAACTCTA
>CAMWSA010000346.1 GCA_947176785.1 uncultured Lachnospiraceae bacterium | reverse complement strand
TCTGCGCATTTCCTGTTCAGAAGAGCCAAATGCATAGCATTTTGCTCGCTATTCCTTGTTACATGCGCCTCTGCGCATTTCCCGCTCAGAAGAGCCAAATGCATAGCATTTTGCTCACTATACCTTGAACCGGTATCCCACACCCCATATGGTCTCTATATACTGGGGCTTGGCCGTATCAACCTCTATCTTTTCCCGGATTTTTTTGATATGCACCGTGACAGTGGCGATATCCCCGATGGAGTCCATGTCCCATATCTCCCTGAACAACTCCTCCTTGGTAAAAACATGGTTGGGGTTCTCCGCCAGAAATGTCAGCAATTCGAATTCCTTGGTAGTAAAAGTCTTCTCCACACCGTCCACATATACCCGACGGGCCGTCTTGTCGATCCGGATGCCTCTGATCTCCACTATATCGTTCTGGGCCCTCTGGCTGGTCCCCACCAGACGCTCATATCGGGCCATATGGGCCTTGACACGGGCCACCAGTTCACTGGGGCTGAAAGGCTTGGTCATATAGTCGTCCGCTCCCAGGCCCAGCCCTCTGATTTTATCAATGTCATCCTTTTTCGCCGAAACCATCAGAATCGGGACATTTTTCTTTTCCCTGATCCGCTTGCACACCTCAAAGCCGTCCATCTCCGGCAGCATCAAATCCAGAATGATCAAGTCATATTCCCCTGTCAGCGCCGCCTGCAGTCCCTGGTCTCCCCGGTTGCGGATATCCACCTGGAAATCACTGAGTTCCAGATAATCCTTCTCCAGGTCCGCTATGACCTCCTCATCCTCGATAATCAGTATCCTGCTCATTCCTTATATCCTGCCTTTCCAAAGCTATATTTACAGTCCCTAAAAGTATCAACTCGCCTGGCCGCCGTACGCCCATATTCATTTTGACCGGCACAGCCCCGTCACTCATTTGGCAATTCCTTATACTTGCGGATCACGAAGTGCATACAAGTCCCCTCGCCCTCCCGGCTGGTGGCCCAGATGTAGCCGCCGTGATCCTCGATAATTTTTTTCACAATGGACAGGCCGATGCCGCTGCCGCCCTGGAGGGAATTGCGGGAGGCATCCGTCCTGAAGAATCTCTCAAAGATCCGTCCCAGATCCTTCTGTGCGATCCCCTTGCCGTTATCCTCGATCTCTACCTGAATGGAATCCAGTTCATCCAGAATCCGTATATCAATGACCCCCTGCTGCTTGTCCATATATTTGACACTGTTGCTGATGATATTGTTGATCACCTTCTTCATCTGCTCCGGGTCCGCTATGACCAGGGTGTCCGGGTCCACCAGGTTGGTGTAATTGAGTTGGATATTCTTGGATTCCAGATCCAGTCCCACCTCCTCCACGCAGTCCCCAAAATAGTCCGCCACATTGATCCGGTGAAAATTGTATGGAATCCGGTGGTTATCTATACCGGAATAGGTGGTCAGTTCGTTGATCAGCCTGTCCATATCATTAGCCTTATTATATATGGTCTTTATATATTTGTCCATCTTTTCCGGCGTGTCCGCCACGCCGTCCATGATCCCTTCCACATAGCCCTTTATGGCTGTAATGGGGGTCTTCAGATCGTGGGAGATGTTGCTGACCAGTTCCTTGTTCTTCTTCTCCTGCTCCGCGTTCTCCTCGGTGTTCTCTTTCAGGCGCAGCCGCATATCCTCATAATTGCGATACAGATCACCGATCTCACCGCCGGACTTAGTTTGCAGGATGTATTCAAAATTTCCCTCCTTGATCCTGGTCATGGCCACATTCAGTTCGTTAATCGGACGAAACACCTCTTTTTGAATCCATTGGGTCAGCATCAGGCTGGTGAAAACCAGGATCAACACAATGGCAACCAGCATGTCAATCAGCAGCCTTCTGGAAATCAGGGAATTAATCTTCATAACCACAAACAGACTGCCCTCTGCGCCGTCCTGGAACCGAAAATCAATCTGCTTCACATATTTGTCCATTTTGCTGAAGTAATAGCCCGTGCCCTCCTCCAGGTCACCCTCACCGTAGCCCGGCAACAGCGGAAATATCTGCTGCGCCGCCTCCTGGTTGCCGGTATAGTAAATCTCATTGTTTTTGCGCACCAGCAGATAGGCGGAACGGGAGTGGAGGAGGCTCCCCATCCTCTCCAGATACTCCCGATTCTCCAGCAGGGCCACATCCTTTTCCGCCTGCTCGGTCAGCTGACTGTATACATTGTCCGCATGCCCCGTGAAATTCCCAACGGACTCGGATATCATGGCAAAATCCAGATTCTGGATACTGACGCCCGGCTGGGCATTCATCAGGTAGACACCGATAACACAGAAGGCCAGCGTCGTCAGCAAAAGTGGAAGGAAAATAATAGTTATAAAGGTCACTCTGAGCCTTGTCTTAAACTTCATGGTGATTCCCCCGCATATATATTGGAACGATAACTCCGAACATACCGTATGCCCGCATAACACAGGCTGTACCCGTATTATTGCATCAAGCAGTAACGGAATTTTACTTCCAGGCATTCAATGAAACACTCACGAACGGTTAGCCTTCCCTTCCTGCACACCACTTCTCCGATTATGCGGCATGTGACGCGCCGGAATATGAAAATCTCAGCGTTTGTCAGTATAATTTAGTATATCACAAATCTCCATACAAAGTGTAAAAACAATCGAATATGTTCATAAAAAAAATCTAAAGTCCGTGTATATTTCAAAAAAGCTCTTGACTTTTCTCCAAACTCTCTTATACTAAAATAGTAATCATTCCTAATATATTTTTGGAAAGGAACTGCCATGGCGCTGAAATATAGCAGGCAGCGGGAATTGATCAAAGCTTTCCTGCTGGGAAGGCGGGATCACCCCACAGCCGAGACCGTATACAAAAACGTCCGGCGACAGAACCCTAATATAAGTCTTGGCACGGTGTACCGCAATCTGACTTTGCTGGCGGATATGGGGGAAATTCAGCGTCTGCGGCTGGGGGACGGGACGGATCATTTTGACGCAGACACCTCCCTTCACTACCATTTTATTTGCAGGGAATGCGGCTGTGTACAGGATCTGCGCATGGACAGTATAGACGGCATCCTGGATACCGCTAGGCAACATTTTAACGGACAGATCGCAGGCCATATGACATATTTTTATGGAACCTGTTACCAATGTTCTCAGGGTATCAACAGCTGAAAGAACTTTGTTCGGACGGCTTAAACTATTATATGTAAAGGAGAGAGAAAAGTATGAAGTATGTATGTCAGGTATGTGGTTATGTACACGAGGGGGACAATCCCCCTGAGAAGTGCCCTCAGTGCGGCGTGGATTCTTCCAAGTTCACCGCCCAGAGCGAGGAGAAATCCTGGGCTGCCGAGCATGTGGTAGGCGTGGCACAAGGCGTAAGAGAGGACATCATCGAGGATCTGAGAGCCAACTTTAACGGTGAGTGTTCCGAGGTTGGCATGTATCTGGCCATGGCCAGAGTGGCATTCCGCGAGGGTTATCCCGAAATCGGCATGTACTGGGAGAAGGCTGCCTATGAAGAGGCCGAGCATGCCGCCAAGTTTGCCGAACTGCTGGGCGAGGTAGTGACCGACTCCACCAAGAAGAATCTGGAGATGAGGGTTGCCGCCGAGAACGGTGCCACCGCCGGCAAGACAGACCTGGCCAAGAGAGCCAAGGAACTGGGCCTGGATGCCATCCATGATACTGTACACGAGATGGCCCGCGACGAGGCAAGACATGGCAAAGCGTTTGAGGGACTGCTTAAGAGATATTTTGGCTAATCAGAAAGGCTGTTAAAAATGCAAGGGACACCTCTCATAATGAAGTGTCCCTTGCGGCGTTTTAGAGATAGAAGCCTTTATCTGACAGTATATGTGTAGTCGTTCCCGTCAATTCTAAATATGATTACTACCGTGTCACTGCTGCTTTCAACTTCCTCCGGTACAGAGAACAAATAGTGAACATACTCGGTGTTCAGAGGAGATATGCTTGTAATATTAGAGTATGTAAAATCGCCACGGCTGTCCTTTTCAATCATCGAAAAGCCTGTATACTCATATTTGTCCGCATATTTCAGTTTTGCCGATATAACATCGTCAGCTCCTACATTTTTACTTGATGTATTTTTATACCCTACACAAAAATCAACATAAACCTTACCCTCATCAGCTTCATAATGTGAATACCAATTACTGGGCTGAGGCGGCATAACATCGCTTGTAATATCTGCGTAATCCACAAAAAATTCAGAATTATTTGTGGATATGATTTCACCTAATGCAATTTCACCGCCTGTATTATCTGGAAACCAGCGCAGAAATCATGGTTTTCAGATGACTATTCTCCTTGGCAGGAAAAATTTCAGCTCTATCTCCTATAACCTCCCGTATAAGCCGCAGTTCTACCTGCTGCCTCTGCCGCAGGTGGGAAATCAGGTCCTCGAAGTCTGTATATCCCTGCGCGTTTCCGTAGGGGGAATTTAGCAGA
>CAMWSA010000345.1 GCA_947176785.1 uncultured Lachnospiraceae bacterium | reverse complement strand
ATCTCGGCCTGATCGATTCCTAATTTCTCCAGCATCCACTCCGACAACATGATCTCATTCTCATCCTGCGGATAACTGCCTGTCACATTCGATACTGTAGGCAAAATATGCTTCTCCCATTCTGTCTGATCATAGGCAGTCATAACCACATGATGTTTGCCTGCGATCTCCTCATCAACATCTGCAACGGCCACAAATTGCTGCCATCCCATTTCACTGACTTCCTTAAGGTCTGCTATTTTTTCCATATCTTCAAGAGCCGCACCCATTAAAAATGCGTTTGCTGTACTTCCTTTTATCCTCAAATCTGCCTGCTGCATATTTTCTGCCACGCTGATACCTGCGCCAAACAGTACCGTCATCAGAACGGCAACCAACATGACAGCCAATACCAGCACTACGTTACGGGTACAATTTTTCCTGACGTTTCGCCATACCAGACGTTTTATGACTTTTTTCTGCACTTGCTTCCTTATCTGCATGATACACCCTCCTATGCTATTACCTTTCCATCTCCGATCCGGATCATACGGTCCGCCTTTTTGGCAATATGCGGATCATGTGTGATCATCACAACCGTCTGATGGTACTTCTTGCTGCTCATCTGCAGCAGCCGCAGCACTTCCTCACTGGTTTCTGAATCGAGGTTGCCGGTGGGTTCATCTGCAAGGATGATGGATGGCTTGCCGGCCAGTGCCCTTGCAATCGCCACTCTCTGCTGCTGTCCGCCAGAAAGCTGCGACGGCATCTTATACATTTTTTCTTTCAGGCCGAGCAGTTCAACGATCTCTTTTACAAATTGCCGATCCGGCTCTTTTCCATCCAATTCAATCGGCAGAGTAATATTCTCCAGTACATTCAACACCGGAATCAAGTTATAATTCTGAAAGATAAACCCGATATTTTTTCTCCGAAATACAGTCAACTCATCCGGGGACAGATAAGCGATTTCCTGTCCGTCAACCGCCACCGTTCCAGATGTAGGTATGTCCAGGCCGCCAATCATGTTTAAAAGCGTTGATTTCCCACTTCCGCTTGCTCCAATGATAGCAACGAATTCTCCCTGCTCAATATCCAGACTTACTCCGTCCAGCGCCTTTGTGAGGTTTTCCTCTTTTCCATAATATTTTTTTAGTTCTCTTGCCGCTAAAATACGCATATGATCTTCCTCCTGATTTCTTTTGATACTGCAAGTAAACCTTTGCAGACACAGCACTTTGTTTCTGACAATTCCAGTATATTTTCTTTTCAGAGAATCTCAATATTGGACGCGTTTCCTGACCTCTACAATGCGTAAATTGACCATGCAGCAAAAGAAAAGCCATACGCAGCTCCTTTCAAACTGTGTACAGCTTATCTATCATTTCTGTATGCTGTTGCTATTGTGACAAGGGTATCAGGACAGACAATGAATATACCCCCTGCTCAAAGGACCACTTACAATGTCCATGATATTTTTCAACCGCCTGCCTGATATTCTTTTTCCCAAATCCGTGCAGAAAACCATCCTCTTTTGCAGTATGGCCTGTTTCATTATTTTCCCCTGCACTATTGTCTATCTGAATCAGTAGAAATTGATTCTTGATACCAACCTTAACTGTGATAAATCTCTCATCCTCCGCCAATTTCCCACAGGCTTCTATGGCATTGTCCAATGCATTTCCAAAAATAGTACTGATATCCAGACCGTCGATAAAATCCCCCTCCGAGAAGTCGATTTCTACATGAAAATCTATCTGTCTTTCACATGCTTTTTTCATCTTATCTCTTAGAATCACATCAAGAAAAGCATTCCCCGTCTCATAATAAGATTCGTAATCTGAGATCTGATTCTGCAAAGATACAATCATCTTCTCTGTCTCTTTCCGTTCCTTTTCATATGTCTGTGTCCCAGACAGCCGGGATAACTGCGACTGCAAAATAAGCAGATGGTTTTTCATATCATGATATACCTGGCGTACCCGCTGTTCCTCCTCAAGCCGCTCATTATAATATTGATACTGCATTTGTAGTTCCTGAAGCTGATGTTCTTCCCTTTGTTGTTTTAACCTGGTCGCAATGCTCTCGTTAAAATACAATATCAATAACAAAACTACTATCGCCAGAATCATAATTCCGGCAACCATTCCTATTTTATATAGAAATGTGTTTCCCGTTGGATTCGCCGGCATGCCGATCAACAGCACCATTAAACCATAAAACATCAATGTAAGAACAACCTTTTCACGCACCGTAATATCCTTCTGCAAACGGAGCAGAAATATCCTGATCAGCAGGATCATGATGCTGGTGAGAAGATGCGAAATGATGTACCATTGCCATTGATGAAAAATGAACCCCAAACCTTCATAGCGGAATTCAGCCTTCATCAACTCATAGAAAGTACTTATACAGACTTCTACTCCCGTCTGCACAAAGGCAAACGCATTAAAGGCAAGAAGCATTTCCAGGGGCAGAATTTCATTCCTGTAAATAAAGATACCACTCACAGAGCAGCATAACATCAACAGCATCATTTTCAGCAATACATTTGAACCTGCAAAGGTTGCAATTTCTGCTGATGCAACAAATATGCACATCATCGCTATATCCACTTTTAATGGAAGCTTTCTTTTTTTAAATGCATGGACAAGGTAGACAAACATTGCGCTTTCCCAGAATGTGCATACAATATCCAGCATTACCATTCCCAAATCTGTACTCACAATGTTCTCCCCCAAAATCCGGCTAATGCTTCCATAAATTTTTTCTTCTTGGGCTTACTGACATATACAACTTCTCCCAAAGTTAATTCCACATCCAGCTTCTCCACCCGCTTCACAAATGCCATGTTGACCAGAAATCCTGTATGGCAGCGGAAAAATCCATACGGTTCCAGTTCCTTCTCCAACTCTTTCATATTTTTATAGCAAATAATGTCTTTTCCGTCCGTATGCAACAGAATGTTCCGCTTGTATGTTTCCGCATAGCGGAGTGTACTCAGATCAATTTTAAAGGAACCCTGATCGTTTCTCACGACAATGTATGGATTTTTCTTCCGGTACTTTTCCTTCCAGCGGTTCAGCTCCACTTTCAGCCGGATATATTTCATCGGCTTTACAATATAATTGACAGCCTGATACTTGTATCCTTCCAATGCATATTGTTTTAAGGAAGTTAAAAAGATAATCCCAACATTCTCATCCTTTTTCCGAATCTGTTCGGCAGCTTT
This sequence comes from uncultured Lachnospiraceae bacterium, assembly GCA_947176785.1. Lineage (GTDB taxonomy): Bacteria > Bacillota > Clostridia > Lachnospirales > Lachnospiraceae > Acetatifactor. The sequence continues at coordinate 1,267 of CAMWSA010000345.1, read as the reverse complement.
CAGTCCATCTAAACCCTCCATCTGAATATCCAGAAAAATCAGATCAATGATCGTATCATATTTTTCAATCAGTTCCATCCCATCGTAATAAACAGTTATCTTTATTTCTTCTCCAGTCTCGTCAGCATACCGATTTAACATACTTTTCAAATGCTGAACAAAATCCTTTTCATCATCGCATATGGCTATATGTAGCATTGTTGTCACCTCAAAGCATAAATATCCAGAGAACATTATACCGTAACTCTGCATTTTTCTCAACAAAGAGTCAACAGCGGATTTGCTTTAGATGTAGTCGGCAAGGGTGGGCGGCTCGGTGTTTTCCTGTTCCTCTTTCAGCCACTTTTGCAGCTTGGCGATACGGGCTTTCAGTTGCCGGAGTTTCTGGTTCGTCACTTCGATTTCCCGGTTCAGATCGCCGCGCTCGGTGCGGATGCCGCGCTTCTCCATAGCGGAAGCGGCAACGCCTAAATGGACGGTGGGGATTTGGTCGATGCCCTGTCGCTCATAACTGCGGTGGTCGATGCGCTCGGCGTGTCCGTACTGCTCCAACGCCCGGTTGCAAAGCTGCGCCCACGCCGCCCGCCATTCCTCGGCCTTGGTCTGCTCGTTCCAGTCGGTGGCGGGGATGGCCTTGCACTTGTATTGCCGCTTTTTCGGGTCATAGATTTTCCTGCCCTGCGGGTCAAGAATGTACTCCTTTTTCTGCTTCGCACCCCATGTGCCGTCCTGCTGGATGGGGCGCATTGTCAGCATGATGTGGGCGTGAGGATTGCCGCCGCCCGTGTCATGGATGGCAAAGTCGGCGCACATTCCCGCCGCCACAAACTGCTCTTTCACATACTCGCGGACAAGAGAAATGCCCTGCTCCCTTGTCAATTCACGGGGCAGGGCAATTTCAATTTCTCTTGCAAGCTGGGCGTTTTTCGCTTTCTCGATTTTCTCCACCGCGTTCCACAAAACCGCCCGGTCAGAAAAGGCGGCTGGGGCATGGCCGGGGAGTAAAATCTCGGTATGGACAACGCCGCCCTTGTGGGTGTAGTCGTGGGTTTCGCCGTCAAAGTCGTTGGTGAGTTTCTCCCCCGCCCGGTAAGCGGCTGCGGCAACGGCGGACTTGCCCTTGCTGCGGGATATGATTTTGATACTGCAATGGTAGATTGCCACGGGCTGTCCTCCTTTCTGCGGGTCGTTCCCCCGTCCTTTTGTGCCGAGAGGCACAAAACGCCGTCTGCAAGACCGCACATACCACATTCATGTGGTATATAAG
>CAMWSA010000344.1 GCA_947176785.1 uncultured Lachnospiraceae bacterium | reverse complement strand
AACGGACAGGATACCGCCCGGGCTGTAGCGAATTTTTGGGGCGATAGGGGGGGGATCATGGGGATCGTCCTGGTGGTGGCAGGTGTGTTATTACTGCTGGTATTTTTCCCCTGGTTCTATTTCGGATGCGGCAGGCCGAAGATCACAGGGGAGTCTGTCAGGAGGGTGTTTTCGCTTCGGGCGCTGATGGTGATGTTTATTGTTGCGGTGTGCTTGAATTACGGCATTAACTGCCTGCTGCAGCTTGTCTACGCGGTGGCTCCCCAGGCTCTGGAAAACTATCAGCAGCTTATGGAAAACGCCGGCATAGGCACCAATGCCTGGACGAATGCGGCGGCAGTCATTCTGGCTCCCCTGGGGGAGGAATTGATTTTCAGGGGAGTGGCCTTTTACTATGCCCGCAGGGCCGTGAGCGGCATGGAGAATCCCAGGGCGGCATTCTGGATCGCCAATTGTTTACAGGCGCTGCTGTTTGGTATCTATCATATGAATCCCGTACAGGGGATCTATGCCTTTTTCATCGGTCTGGCGCTGGGGTATCTGTGCCAGAGATATCGCAGCGTGATTCCGGGGATGCTGGCTCACCTGGTATTCAACGGTATGTCTGCCCTGTTTGACGGTGTGCTGTATGCCTGGATACCGGAGAGTATGATCTGGTATGCGGTGATCGGAGTGGCTGGTATAGCCCTGGTGCTGGTGACTATGATAAAAAATGGTTTTCCAGTTGCGGATAATGAACAGAATGTTGCATAATCGTAAATAAATCTTAAGAATTATTCATGAAGTCTTAAGGTGCATTTTGTATACAGCTGTGCTATACTGTACGTGGTGATAGACTAACAAATGCTGAGATTTTTCAATTCCTGTGTGCCACATGCTGCAAAAGCAGGCAGTATATGAGGGGCAGGAGGGAAAATCCAGGCGTTCGTGAGAAAATGGGATACAGTATGGAATGCCTGGAAGGCAAAATGGAAATGGAGGAGAATATGAAGAAAAAGGGTTGTATAAAGAAAATACTATCTCTTGCGATGGCTGCGACACTGGTTTTATCGCTGGCAGCCTGCGGCAAGGAAGAGCAGCAGGAAACACAGGAGGGTTTTGTCTATGTGCCTGAGTTTGTGGATCTGACAACTATGGAGGGTGCCGAGAATATCAGTGATCTCACGTTGCGGGGAAATGAACTCTATTATTCCTCCTACTACTGGAATGAGGAGACCGAGGAGAGCGGGTATAGATATTATCGTCGGAATATGGACACAGGGGAGACGGTAGAACTGCCGCTGGACATGACTATAGAAGGGGCGGATTACTCCTATCCCATGAACGGACTGATGTTTGATGCGGATAATAATATAATCAGCCTGGTGAACGCGTCCCAGACGGATGAAGAGGGTAACTACAGTCAGAATTATTATCTGATGAAATTTGATCCGGAGGGAAAGCAGCTGCTATGCAGGGAGATCTCCGAAGCGCTGACCCTGGAGGGTGCTGAGAATACTTATGTACAGAATGCCGTGATGGACAATGAAGGCAGGCTGTATATGAATGTGAGCAGCAGCGGTATAAACAGTTCCAATTCTTTTATCGTTGTAATTGACAGGGATGCGAAGCTGCTGGCGCAAATCGACACGGGCTCAGATTGGCTGAATGGCATTGGTGCCACGGAGGATGGAGCAGTACTGGTCACCCGTTATGGTGATTCCGGTATAGAATGTCTGGAGGTAGATCTGGCTAATAAGACACTGGGCAATCCCCACAGCAACATGCCCTCATCCTACAACAGCAATTCACTGAATTCGGCTCCGGGGGGCGGGCTGCTGGTCAACGACGGCACTAAGCTGTGGAAATATGATCCGGCGACAGAGACTGCCGAGGAGATGCTGATCTGGACAGACTGCGACATCAACGGCAGCTATGTGCGGATGATTCAGCCTATGGAGGATGGACGGATTGCCGTGTACTCTGAGAACTGGAGCAACAATACCAAGGAGGTTGCCTATCTGACCAGGACGGAGGCCGCCAACGTGACGGAGAAACAGATTATCACGCTTGCCACCATGTTCTCCAGCCAGGACATTCAGGAAGCCGTAGTCAATTTCAACAAGCAGAGCGATACTTATAAGATTCGGATTATTACATATTTTGACGAGAGTACCGAGTGGACGGATACTAAGTACCAGGATGCCATGGCGGCTATGAACAATGCCATCACCAGCAGCAATTGCCCGGATATCATTGACCTGTCTTATGGCAATGTGAATTCTTATGTGTCAAAGGGGCTGTTGGCGGATCTGTCCCCCTATCTGGAGAACAGTTCCGTGAAGCGGGAGGATCTGATGCAGTCCGTGCTGGATGCCTATACGTTCGGAGATACACTGGTGTGTATTCCCACGGGCTTTACCATCTCCACTATCATGGGAAGGGTTTCCCAGCTGGGTGACCGTACCAGCTGGACCATCAGGGACATCATGGATTTTGCCGCCCAGTATCCGGAGGCAAGGCTTTTTAATTACTCCTCCAAGGGAAGCATGCTGAGTACCTGCCTGCAATACAGCAGCGATGCCTTTATCGATTACAGTACGGGGAAATGTAGCTTTGACAGCCAGGAGTTTATAGATATTCTGGAGTTTGCCAATACTTTTGAGACGGAGACCGAGTGGGACAGAGAGGGAGACAGCTTTCCCAAGCAGATATCGGACGGCAGGATTCTGCTTAATGACCTCAATATCTATGAGATGTCGGAGATGCAGATGTATTCCCTGATGTTTAATGAACCCATTACATTTATCGGCTATCCCACGGTGGATGGCAGTTCCGGCAACCGTATCAACGGCCGCAATTGCTATGCCATCACGACTAAGAGCGGCCATCCTGACGGCGCATGGGCCTTTATAGAATCCATGCTGCAGTATAAGGAAGTGTCGGAGTGGGGAGGAGGCCCCAACTATTTCCCCATCCGCAGGGATATGCTTGAGGAGACTTTTGAAATAGCGATGAAAGAGAACGGCTCCTATGACGAGGACGGCAATATCATGCTGGACGAGAACGGGGAACCCATGATTTATCCCAAGGTTACATGGGGGTATGATGACTGGGAGGCCGAGATCTATGCCGCCACACCGGAGCAGGTGCAGGCGGTGCGAGACCTGATCGACACTTCGGTGGCGGCCACCGATAATGACCAGACCATACTCAGTATCATTCAGGAGGAGGCGCAGGGCTATTTTGAGGGCCAGAAGAGCGCCCAGGATGTTGCGAGCGTGATACAGAGCAGGGTGCAGACCTATGTGAGCGAGAACAGCTAAGGAGGCATAGAAGCCTTGAGGAAGTTGAAGCAAAGAAGGGCCCATGCCAGTATGGGCAAACGGTTAAAGAGGGTGAAGAGAAGTTCGGGGCTGTTTATAGGCCCCAGCTTCCTGGGGGTGATGCCCTTTTTTGTGCTCCCCTTCATTGTAATAATTTATTATGCAATGGTAGATAATCCCATCAGCCGTAATTTTGTATTTTTTGATAATTTTAAGAACATTATAAACAATGCGGCGTTTCGCTCAGCGGTATTCAACACGGCAAGATTTGCCGGGATATCAGTGCCGCTTGCAGTGGTGCTGTCTCTGCTGCTGGCCATTTTACTGGAGTCCAAGATCCCGTTCAAGAGCCAGTTCCGGACATTTTTCCTGAGTCCCATGATGGTGCCGGTGGCATCCGTGGTATTGATCTGGCAGGTGCTGTTCCATTATAACGGTGTGGCAAATGATATGATTGCCGTATTTGGGTTAAGCCCCATTGACTGGCTGAAGTCAGATCAGGGACATATCGTGCTGACAATCCTGTTCCTCTGGAAGAACCTGGGTTACAATATGATTCTGTTCATGGCGGCGCTGTCCAGTATCCCCAAGGATATTCTGGAGGTGGCCCGCATGGAGAGCGCCACGGCAGTGCAGACCTTTTTTCATATAAAGATACGATATCTGTCGTCTACTATACTGTTTGTGACAATTATGTCATTGATTAATTCTTTTAAGGTATTCCGTGAGATTTATCTACTGTCGGGGGATTATCCCGTCGAGAGTATCTACATGCTGCAGACTTTCATGAACAATACCTTCAGGAACCTTGACTATCAGAAGCTTTCCTCGGCAGCCGTGCTGATGTCTATTGTCATGGTGGTGATTATCGGCCTGCTGTTTATCTTGGAGAATCACTTCGGAAAGGATGTGGAGGGATGAGCAAGCCTAACAAAACGCTGCAGCCCTGGGAGGCGGAACGGGAGAAGGTCAGGAAGGCGGCTGTGAGACGCCGGAAATGGTCCTACACAAAGCGGGGCATCGGCACTGTGTTTGCCGCCTTTTTCGCGATTCTGTTCCTGATGCCCATTGTGCTGACCATCACCAACTCCTTCATGGCTTCGTCGGAGATCAGTTCCAATTACGGAATGGTCTTCGCAACCACCTCCTCCGGGGGCAAGGTATACATAGCAGAGAAG
>CAMWSA010000343.1 GCA_947176785.1 uncultured Lachnospiraceae bacterium | reverse complement strand
GCATTATACCCAGCCGCCGAAAAGGTTCACGGACGGGTCGCTGCTGGCTGCAATGGAGCGTGCCGGCTCGGCCCGGATGTCAGACAGTGTGGAGCGCAGGGGCCTTGGTACGCCTGCCACAAGGGCAGATGTCATTGAAAAGCTGGCAGCGGACGGATTTATAAAACGTGAGAAAAAGCAGAATCAGACGGAACAGCCACAGCAAAAAGGCGTAGCAGCAGACAAAAAATCCGTTATCGAACAGACAAAAGCAGAGCAAAAATCTGTTTCTGCTGAAACAAAACAGCCAGAAACAGAAAGACCGCTACAGCCAAGACCTTCCGTACTGGCGGCTAAATATCCCCGCCTGAAAGAGATTGAGGACAAACTGAAAGACCAGAACAGGGCAATTCTTGAACGGGAACAAAAGCGGGATGAACTGAAAAAGGAATTGTCCGAATGTACGGGCATTTTCAAAGGCGGCAGGCGTAAGGAGTTACAGCAGGAGATTGACAGAGTTGATAAGCAGATCTCCAATATGAAAAAGCATCTTTCCTCTATTGTGAGAGAATATAAATTTGATTCTGTTCAGGCATTTAATAAGGAACTCAATGTGTCCAAGAGAGAGTATTTTGATTATCAGGCGGCTCGTGCAGAGTGGGACAAGACCTATGGAGATAAAGCGACAGTTCCTATGAGCATAAAAGAACGTCTCAGGCAGAAAGAACAGATCGTAGAAGAAAGAGAAGCGTGCAGAGTGCATCAGGCAATGAAGAAAGATAAAGGGGCGAGGTAGCGGAGAATGGACATAGGTTATTGGGAGTGAAGAAAAATGTTTCCTAAAAGCAGCTGCACAGGGATTATGGTTTTTCATAATCCCTGCTTCTTTAAAGTAATGATTGCATGGAATGTCAACGTATCAGAGTTGTAGTATATCTGCATATTTCCATTGTATTTGGCGACAATTTTGCGGATGCTTTTCAGTCCGAAACCATGCTTATGGCTGCGAGGTATGCTTATAGTAGTGCCGCCGTTTTCCGTTGTGAAAGGATTTGTCCTGCAGGAGTTAATGACTGTTAAAACCGTAAACGGCGTTTGTCCTTTTTTGCCCGTGCTGATATCAATAAAGGAGTCTGGGATGCCTTCAGCCGCTTTCACGGCGTTGTCGAGCAGGTTGCAGAACAATGAGGTAAGGTCATTGTCGGCAATAAAATCTGTTGTTCCGCTTCGTATATCAGCATGAAAAGCTATGTGGCTGTCAGTACACAGCTGCATATAGCGGCATAAAATGGAATTAAGCATTTCATGTTCACACAGCCGGGCGGATTCCTTTAAGTCAGAAGAACGAATCAGCTGGTGCAGATACGCATCAATTTTATCATGTTCTTTCTGCTGGTTCAGCATATCAATGGAGTGCAGATGCTTCTTTATATCGTGGATTAGAATGCGCTGGTTTTCGTTCTGCAGGCGCAGCATTTCATAATATTCAGTAGAGTTAGATTCTTTTTGGAGCAGCAGCTGCATCTGTGTAAATTCCATGCTTTTTTTCAGGTTGTACTGGTTGATGCCAAATACAAGCAGGTTGCTGACCAGTAAGAAAAAGGCGCTCAGCGTAACCATTCCTTTTAAAAGGGGCGAAAGCAGGAAAGAATCACTGATGCTTACCAATGTGAGCATGATAAAGACAGAGGTTACAGGAATAAAAATCAGAAGCAGGACGGATTTGTCATGCTGCTGGTTCTGTGTCTGCTGCCCCTTCAATACATGAATTAGGATATATACAATGGTAAAGAATATCATTTTGCTGAAAATAATAAAAATTATCATGTTCCGGAACTGCTCGGATTCTGCGAGGAAATGCGGCGAGAAGCGTTCCATCGTGCTGTATACGGTCAGTTCGCACATTCCCATAACGGCTGCTATAACAGCGGAATGAAACAGCGCAGAGTACCATTTGAGCTTATACTGGGTAAACAGGAAAATAAAATTCATGACAAAATATAATGCCATATTCAGCCACTTATATTCCAGCAGGGATACGGCAAACATTGTAAAATAAAAAATGAAAAGCATTGCAAACTGCATCCACGGCTTGCGTCTGGCAGTAAAAAGGATCGAGGAATACTGCCACAGTATTACTGCCTCTATCAGAAAAGTAAAAAAATAACAAACAGTATTGCTCATTTGGTTTACCTCGTACTTTCAAGATAAAGAAGGTAGGCTTCTTTAAATGCACTGTATTTTCTTTTTGTCAGATAAGCGTGAATCTGATTGCCATACATATTGACAAGGGAATGATCAAAATCCGTGACATGTTCAAAGTTGATAATGAAGCTGCGGTGTGTCTGGAAAAAACAGTTTTTGGGAAGCTCTTTCAGCCAGTACTGCATATTATGGACGGATTCAAAATCACACAGGGTTGTATGTACAATTACTTTTCTTGCCTGTGCTTCTACTGCGATGACAGCGGAGGCAGGAAGGATGTGTATACCCTGTTTTGTTTCAACCGGTATTTTGATTGTCATAGTATTGTATAGTTCAACTGCATCTTTCATATTTCGGAAGAAACGCTGCTTGTCTATAGGTTTTGACAGATAGCGGAATACCTGAAAGCGCATGGCTTCATCAAGATACTCGGAATAAGAAGTCACAATAAAAATGATAATGCTGCTGTTTGCCTTTTTTAATTCATTTCCCACATAAATGCCGTTCATTCCGGGCATTTCTATATCAAGAAAAAGAATATCTTTGTCGCCGTTGTCAGCCAATAAAGACTCCCCGTCGGAAAAGCAGGACAGTTCAGGACATTTCACATGGATTTTATCAAAAAAATCTTTACAGAATTTTTTAAGCTGTTCAATCATCAAAGGATCATCATCGCAGATAAGTATTCTCATTTCAACCTCATTTACGGTTTGCTCATGGTAAAATGACCTTATTCCCGTCAGAAAGCGCCGGATGGTCATCCTGCCCTGAGCGTTGCTTTGCTTATGGATAAATAACATCACTATTATATAATACCTGAGTTGGGAAATATATAGAAACTGCATGAAAAGACATTTTTTTGCGGATTTTGGGAACAAAATGACCAAACGAAGGCGGAAAATGTCGTTTGGTGCAGGAAGGCTTGAAATTATGGCAAAAACAAGGATAATGAGAATTGTTTTTGATTTCGCAAAGATATGCATGCATCAAAATTTTGAATGGAGGAATTTGATATGGAAAGAACAAAGAGAAGGAGGAGGTGTATTATGAAACGGGCAAATATGAAAAGGAAATACTGGTATTGTCATATTTTGTTTTTGACGTTCTCTGTTTCTTTGATAATCGGGTTAACAGGATGCAGCGACACAGAAATTTCAGAGACTGAAAATGACAGCCTGCAAAACCGCATGGAAGAAGATTATGTTTCTGAAATAGATTCATGGGAAACAGATACGCTTGTTGTGGGTACAGTTAATCACGGCATCCGGCACGAGGAAGTGAAAGAAATTGAAATGAATGGATATATTACCTGTACCGGAGAAGGGGTAACGCTGCCTTATGAAGCTACAGCTACGGGCAAAGCAACTAATCTTGGTTTTCTGTTGTTTGTAAATGGGAAGCCGCAGGCATACCATACAGATGAATATGAGGAAGATAACTACTGCCATGTTTTTCATATGGAAGAAGATGTGGAAAAACTTTTTGATTTTCGTTTTATGCCATCTTCGGGTAAAAAAGGAGAACTGCTTCAATTGACAATTTTAAGTGTATACTATCCTGATTTTAAGCCTGATATGCAGCAAACCTCTTCTTATGGGATGTATCATCAAACGTTGGCGGTGGTATGTGGTATTAAGATGGAAACCGATGCTTCGGACAGAAACATGCAAATGATAAATGATGATATAGTGAAAAATGTTAACGTCAAGGAGGAAGAACTTACGCAGGACTATTTATCGGGACCCATTACTCTGCAATACGGGATGCAGGAAATTACAACAGAATCGCTGGATAGTAATATTTTCAATTTTGTTCTTTTGGATGGGGAGTATTGTATGGACAATTACCTGCTCCCTTCAAAGCCTTTTACCATAACTTTTGAAATGTGTGGTGAAGATGGGGTAGAATATTATGTAACTCCATTTGTAGACCATATGCCGATTAGCGATGCACAGTCAGTTACTGTCAAAAAAGGAAAAGTCAATTCGCTTGACGTTACAGTTGATCCTGTATCTATGGATGATTCATCCACTTTTTATTTTGTCGCAATTCCGGTTGACAGTAAAAACTTTGTGCAGATAAAGACGGCGTCAATTTTGTTATATAAGGAGGATATGCTTCAATGAAAAGACCCTTTTTTTCGTGTTTTGTAATATTGATATGTGCATTTGCGCTTTCTGCCTGTAGTAACAGCCTTGACAGAGTGGAGAAAATAGTGCAGAACGAGGGTAGTAAGGAAGGGATATATGCCACAGAATCTGATCGGGCCAAAACATTCTCTGAAGCTCAAACGGAAAAACGGCAG
>CAMWSA010000342.1 GCA_947176785.1 uncultured Lachnospiraceae bacterium | reverse complement strand
GAATTGGTACAAGTCAGTGAGAAATGCTATTACATAAACTGCCCGGCAAAGATTGGTGTTTATGTGGCAGACAAGGATAATGTTTATCTGGTTGACAGCGGGAATGATAAGGATGCTGGGAGGAAGGTCAGGCAGATACTGGAAAAGAATGGCTGGCATCTGACCGCCATACTGAATACCCATTCCAACGCAGACCATATCGGCGGAAACAAATACCTGCAGGGGCAGACGGGGTGTAAGATTTATTCCAGCGGTATCGAGGCGGCATTCACGAAATATCCGGTCTTGGAGCCGTCTTTCCTTTATGGAGGCTATCCGTGTAAGGACTTGCGGCATAAGTTCCTGATGGCACAGGAGAGCAATGTGACAGATTTTTCAGAGGAAAGTTTTCCAAAGGAGATTGAGGTGATACCATTGCCGGGACATTTCTTTGACATGGTAGGGTTCCGTATGCCGGACGGCGTGGTATTCCTTGCAGACTGCATCAGCAGCAGGGAGACGCTGGATAAGTATGCCGTTTCGTTCATTTATGACGTGGGTGCTTATCTGAAAACACTGGATATGGTGGAGGGGATGGAGGCGGCAATGTTCGTTCCCGCCCATGCGGAAGCATCTGCTGATGTGAAAGAACTTGTCCGATACAACAGGGATAAGATACATGAAGTGGCGAAGAAGATTTTATCCATCTGCAAGGAGCCGATATGCTTTGAGCGTATTTTTCAGGAAGTGTTTAAAAGCTATGGGCTTGCCATGAACTTTGAGCAATATGTGCTAGTAGGCAGCACGGTGCGCTCCTACCTTTCATGGCTGAAAGATAATGGGAAATTGTCGGCTGAATTTCAGGACAGTATGCTGCTTTGGCAGAGGGTATAGTGTCAATAGCTTGTGAGGTTTATCGGCAAAGCACAAAAAATCTGAAATTCTATATGCAGCGCCAGCAGAGCCTTGTGGGGGATGGCTGGCACGCTCAGGGAGATGAAATAAATGGGAGGGGCATCAGCCTATGAAAATGCGGACAGAATATACCTGCCCTTTGGAACTTGTGCATGATATGATCAAGGGAAAGTGGAAACCAATCATCTTATGGCGGCTGCGTTTAGGTGCTACGTCTCTGGCGAAGCTGGAACGGGACATAGACGGCATTACACAGAAGATGCTGTTGGAGCAGTTAAAGGAACTGATGGATTATGGCTTTGTGGAAAAGAAATCCTATGAGGGATACCCGCTCCGGGTGGAATATTCCTTAACGGATGGCATGGGCATGGAAATACTGGAGGCGTTAAGGATTATGCAGCACATAGGGATTGACTACCTGAAAGCAAACGGCATGGAACATATCCTGGAGGAAAAGGGAGTAGTCCCGGATTAGTACCCACGAAAAAGTGGGTAATTTACTGTCTGGGAACCACCGCTTATAATACCATCAAAAAATCAGATTGGAGGATTCAAAGATGAATGTTACAAGCAGTGGTATTATAAACGGAGTGATTCAGCCACAATATGGCGGGCATGGGACGCAGTTCAACGAAAACGGCATCCCTACCTACTCTTTGCCTTTTACAGTGGAAGATGCGCCGCAGGGGACAGCGTCACTTGCCATTGTCTTGGAGGACAAGGACGCATACCCAGTGACAGGGGGATTCGCATGGATACACTGGCTGGCGGCGAATATAACCCGTTTTGAAATCAAAGAGAATGAGAGCCAGACGGCGGATGACTTTGTGCAGGGCAGGAATAGCTGGACGAGCATACAGGGCGGCGAGCAGTCCACGGAACTTTCCTGCTATTATGGCGGGATGACGCCGCCCGATAAGCCTCACATATATGAACTTCATGTGTATGCCTTGGATAAGATTATGGACTTAGAGAAGGGCTTCCTGCTGAACGAACTTTACCGGGAAATGGATGGGCATATCTTAGACCAGTTTACCCTGAAAGGGATATATGAAAATTAGCTGTTTGAAAGTCGGCGTCTGGCACGTTCAGGGAGATGGAATAAGTGGGGCCTCATCCTATGACTGGTGCATGACATGATTCATAATAGCATAGCTGATATTATTGGGTGCCCTTTATTCAGACTTGAGTATTTCTCTTGGACGAAATATAATAAAGCCTAATGAAAATGGGGGTATTTGGTTCCCAAGATAAATTTTAGGTGGTAGAAAAAGGAAAGAGGTAGCAGAATTGAAACGGATTGCGATATGTGACGATGAAATCGGCACCTGTTCTGATTTGGAAAAAATGATTCTGGATTTTGCGGACTGCCGTGCGTTGCAGATTGAAACGGAGGTTTTCTATTCCGGGGAGGCATTTTACCGCTCCATTCAGGAGCAGTGTCCGTATGACCTTATTTTTCTGGATATCCAGCTTTTGGAGATGGACGGCGTTCAGGTCGGCAGACAGATCAGGGAGCAGCTTGGAAACGACAAGATTAGTATTGTTTATATTTCCTCCAGGGAAACCTATGCCATGAGCCTGTTTCAGGTGCGTCCTCTGGACTTTCTGATAAAGCCGCTCACCAAAGAGAAAGTGGCCGCTACACTGGAGCAGTTCATAAGGCTGAGTGAAGCCAATAAAAATGAATTTTATTATCATGCAGGGAAGTCAGTCTGCAGGCTGTATCTGGATGAGATACGCTATTTTGCCTGCAATGGCAGGAAGGTTGAAATATATACCGGTTCGGGGCAGAAAGAATTTTATGGTGCCATGCGGGAGGTATGGGGACAGGTGGAGGGGAAGGGGTTCTGGATCATCCATAAGTCCTACATCGTAAACACGGCGTTTGTTTCGGTTTATCATTATGATTCTGTTCAGATGACAGATGGCTCACGCCTGCCAATCAGCCAGAAGTACCGGAAAGCGATAAAAGAGAACTTAACGGAAAGGTATCAAAGGGGGTGAGGCAAGTGTCTGTCGTGAAAAGTCTTGTCGTCATACTGGCGGCAGTCCGCATCTGCCTTTATATGCGTTGTTTTTCTGCCTGCATTGGGAAATACAGGGTTTCTAAGAAAATTGTGACAGCCCTCTTTACAGTGCTGTGGATATTTGAGGGCTTTCTCATAAGCATTTCCTATGTTGGGCGGGGAATCGCACCGTTGGAGCTGTTCTTTTTACTGGTAGAGATCCCGTTTTTATCAGCAATGTCTTTCTGCTGTCAGGGCAGGGCGGCACGGCGTCTGCTGATGGCGTTTATTCTCCCAACGGTATACTGGATTGGCAAATGGATTGTTGTGTCTGTTTTATTTGCAGCGGTCACTGACAGCCGCCAGTACTTGATTGCCACATCCATTTCCGTAGGCCTGTTTTTGGTTTTTGGGATGGTTCTGGAGAAAGCAGGGAAATCCCGGCAGGAGCAGGAGCGCGAGCTGTTGGAGCAGGAGGTTCGTATCTATGAGAACCAGTTCGGCATCATAAGGCAGTCGCAGCATAATATCCGCGCCTTGAAGCATGATATGAAGCATCATATAAAAATGCTCACAGATATGGTATCCGGAGGGGAAAACGAAGCGGCGCTTAAGTACCTTGCGTCTATGGGAGCATTTATGGAGAACAATGAGGAATATGTCGCCACTGGAAACGAAAGGATTGACAGTATCCTGAATTACATGATTTCAAAGGCAAAAGATTCAGGTGTTGATGTCTCCTGGAAAATCCAGATTCCGGAGCATCTGGGAATCCCCGTTTTTGACATCAATGTGATTCTGAGCAACCTGTTTGAAAATGCCATGAATGCCATGTCGGAGGTAACGGAGCCATCCTTCCGCATCATGATGAAATATGACCGGGGCATCCTCTGCATCAGCACCCAAAATAATTGTTCCGGGAAAGGGAAGATATCAGGGGATTCCAAAGAGCATGGGTTTGGGCTGAAAAATATCCGGAGGATTGCAGAGAAGTATCATGGAAGCCTGACGGCAACGGTCCAGGATGGGGATTTCCAGGCAAATGTCCTCCTGTTTTTGGAAGATGCAGATACCGAGTGATTTTCATAAAGTGGGCAGGGAGTCCGGTGGAATATTCCGGACTTCTTATTTTTTACCCGCAGACCTTTAATTTTTGCAATGAGCCGCCATGAAGGGCGCTGTCTGTTATGATGAAACCGTGAATCATATTTTGACAGGAGTGGTGTTTATGGAGGCGCAGAAAAAACGGTATTATTTGGTTGACGGTATCAGGGGTGTTGCCATTGTCAACATGGCGGTATTTCATTTTCTGTATGATGTATTTATTGTCTATGGGAAAGATCCGTTTTGGTATGGACTTCCCGCAATCCATATCTGGCAGCAGATAATCTGCCAGACATTTATTTTCATTTCGGGATTTGTATGGCAGTGGGGGATGGAAGGAAATCTGCGGCGTGGCTTGTGTTTCAATCTGTATGGTTTTATTATTTCGCTTGTTACACTTATCTTCATCCCATCGGAAACCATATGGTTCGGGATATTGAATTTTATGGGGTGTGCAGTCCTGCTGATGTTCCCGCTCCGGAAGGT
>CAMWSA010000341.1 GCA_947176785.1 uncultured Lachnospiraceae bacterium | reverse complement strand
TTTGAACAAAAAGAAAAAAAGCTATCCGTGCCAACAACGTCATCTGGAAACTATCAGTTAATTTATCAAATTATCCAGGATTTAATAATACGCGAGCAAAAAAAGCTTTCAAAATTTAAAGAGTCCATTCGGGAGAAATATACTAAATTAGGGAAAGGGGAAGTTATTGATTCCCTATATTGTAAGCAAGAACAGCTTATTCGTTTATATTTTTATGCGTATGCGGATCAAAACATTTCCATTGATGATTATGGGACATGTAATGAACTTCTACCAGAAGATAAAAGTAATTATTTGAACCTATTAAAAGATTGGCTGCCTCAACATGTGTTCTTACAGAATAGCATGATCATGCCTATTTTTAGTGATTACTTGCTGGCAGAGTCTCTGCTGAATCCTGATTTAGAGATGTTTGCCGAAGAATATAAGCAGGGTAAAACATCCTGTTTGAAATTACCGACACGTGTTTTTATGGATTGTTATTTAAGCCTTAATCAAGGTCGAGTTAAAAGTGACCATATATATCTCCTTGAGTTAGCATATTCATCGCAAACGATTGCTGGAAACAGTACATATTGTGAAATTGGATATGGTGGAGTGGGGGATTTAGATGATGATGAAAACCTTTACTTATCGTTTTCAGATTTAGATGATTCTAAGAAATCTAAAATTTCCATGAAAATTATTCGTGAGGAGAATGACCCAATTCGTCTTAATCGTGCTGAGAATATGAGTATAAATGTGGACGGAACAATTATCTTTTCGTCGGAATTTATTAAGGATGTTGTGATCAGCCAAGCGTTTATTGAATGTGACTATCTTGAGTTTAATGCATCAGAAATATTGCTGGAAACATACGGAACTGAAGAAAACCGTATCATTGTTCATAAAACGGCGACTAAAGAACCAAACTGTAAAATAAATATAAAAGGGACTCGGAATCTGAAAATAGATTTCCCTTTTGTAAATGATAATCAGTTAAAGCGAATTTTTTATGATCTTTATCCTTATCAGTATTCGTTTGACAACCATTTAGGAAAAGGTGATATAGAGCAATTTACATACGGTTTAAAAAAAGTATTAGAGCAGTTCAAAACGGATAATTATGAAGGTGATCCTGCTAAATATAAGGAGAAAATTGACAATAGGTGTCATACGGGCATCAAGCTAAAGGTATTAGAATTCCTAAAAGAGGAGAAATTGGTTTATGAAGATGGAATTATGTATAAATGTAGCTTAAGCCGAATGGATGATCTTAAAATAAGTCGTGTAGCATACAAGCAATTTAAGTATGACCAGCTTGAACATGCATATGAGAGATATATGAAGTGGTGTAGCGCTCAACAAAGCAGTGACTAAGTACTTTTCTTGAAAATATCTGGTAGAGTACAGTACTAAAAACAATGAAATAAAAAGCTATTTTATTAAATTTCCAAAAACGGGTTAAAATATCTGAGAAGATAGTGTATAATAGGTGCATGGCTTTTGAGCCGTGCATCTATTTTCATAGTGTGCAAAATCACAGGAAGAGGAAAACAGAGAAGCATGAAAAAAGAAGAGTTCTTTTTTGATTCCAGAGACAACAGTTCCAGAATCCATGCGGTCAGATATACGCCCAAGGACCGGGAGCCTGTGTGTGTGGTGCAGATTATCCATGGCATGGCGGAGTATATAGAGCGGTATGAGGAGTTTGCCCGGTTTTTGACGGAGCGGGGCTGCGTGGTCACGGGCAACGATCACCTGGGCCATGGCAAAAGTGTGGGGGAGGACGGGCTATACGGCTATTTCTGCGAACAGGACCCGGCTACGGTGCTGGTGCGGGATGTCCACCGCTTAAAGAAGCTGACCCAGCAGATGTATCCGGGCCTGCCCTATGTGATTGTGGGGCACAGCATGGGCTCTTTTATTCTGCGCAATTATCTGACCATGTATGGCAGCGGCATCACCGGGGCGGTGATCATGGGCACGGGCTACCAGGCCAAGGGAGCCATGGCGGCGGCAAAATGTATGGTCAAGCTGCAGAAAATATTCCTGGGTTCCAGGCATGTGAGCAAATTCAGTGACAAGGTAAGCTTTGGCAGCTATAACAGGCGGATTCCGGATGCCAAAACAGAATTTGACTGGCTGAGTAAGGATGAGGAGAGCGTGAAGCGGTATATAGAAGATCCTCTGTGCGGCAATGTCTTTACCCTGAACGGTTTTCAGACCCTTACGGAGTTGATTATGCGGGCCCATGATCCCAGGCGCCTTCAGAAGATTCCCGCCGGCCTGCCCCTGCTGGTGATCTCCGGCGATGCGGATCCCCTGGGCGATTATGGAAAAGGCATTCCCAAGGTATGCCAGGGGCTGCGCAGAGCGGGCGTGAAGGATGTGGAGATGCATCTGTGCGAGACAGGCCGGCATGAGCTTTTGAACGAGCCGGAGCGCGCCCGGGTTATGGAAGTAATCTATGGCTGGATACAGAGTCATTGTTTGAAGGCGAACGCATAAAAAAGACGGAAATACCAAAACTATTCCCGAAGTTCGGATTTTATAGTAAACGACAGAACAAATTTCTGCTTTCGGCCTTGCAAAAGCCATATACGGAAGCTTTTGCAAGGCCGAAAACGAAATTTCCAATGTATTCGAGGAGGAAACAGCTATGAAAATTGCGTTTTACAGCACCAAACCATATGACCGTACCTGGTTCGAACCTCTGGGGAAGCAGTATGGCTATGATATTCATTTTATTGAATTCCCCTGTACCAGGGAGACGCTTTTTATGGCAAAAGGATGCGATGCCATCTGCGTCTTTGTCAACGACCATATTGACAGTGAGATGATTGAGGTGCTATATGACATGCATGTGAAGGGGATTCTGCTGCGGAGCGCCGGCTTTAACAATGTGGACGTGAAGGCTGCGGAGGACAAGATTGTGATATTGCGTGTGCCCAGCTACTCCCCGGAAGCGGTGGCGGAGTTTGCGACAGCCATGCTGTTGACTCTCAACCGCTGTACGCACAAGGCGTACAACCGCACGCGGGAGTTCAATATGAGCCTTCAGGGGCTGATGGGGACGGACCTGTATGGGAAGACGGCAGGAATCGTGGGAACCGGGCGGATCGGGCAGGCTATGATCCGGATTTGCCAGGGCTTTGGCATGAAGGTTGTGGCCTATGACCCTTATCCTAATCCCAACCTGGATGTGACGTATGTGTCCAGGGAAGAGTTGTTCCGGCAGGCGGATGTGATCAGCCTGCACTGCCCGCTGACTGCCCAGACCCGTCATATGATCAATCGGGAGAGCATCGCCATGATGAAGGAGAGAGTGTATCTGATCAACACCTCCAGAGGAAGCCTGATTCACACGGATGACTTGATTGACGGCCTGCTTCGGAAAAAGTTCGGCGGTGTGGGGCTGGATGTATACGAAGAGGAGGAGGGCATTTTCTATGAGGACTGCTCCGGAGAGATTATTGAGGACGATAATCTGGCACGGCTGATGACCTTTCCCAATGTGCTGATTACCTCCCATATGGGTTTTTTCACCTGGGAGGCCACAGAGGCCATTGCAAAGGTCACCATGGAGAATGCCCATGCGCTGGACAACGGCCTGCCATTGGAGAACCAGGTGGGAGCCTGCGCCGTGAAGGAATAGGCAGGTGAGGGATGCGCCAAACGGAATAGGCATGTTATACTGACGAATGTTAAGAATTTCCAATTCCTGCACAGCACATGTTGCATAATCGGGCAACATGTGCTGTGTAACGAAAATCGAATTGTTTGTGAGTATAGAAAGGTGAATAAATATGGAAGCAAATCAATTCCCCTATACAATCAGATGGGCACTGCCGGAGGATTGGGAACCGGCCATGGATATGGTATGGAGGACCTTTCTGAAATTTGAGGGGAAGGATTATTCCCAGGAGGGTATTGATAACTTTGATACTTTCATACATGACGGGACTCTCAGGAAATTGTTCTTAAATGGGCGATACCAGGTGCTGGTGGCCCTGGACGGCGGCCTGGTGGTGGGGCTGGCATCCGTGCGCAACGGCAATCATCTGTCCCTGTTGTTTGTGGACGAGCGATACCATCGGCGGGGGATCGGCAGGATGCTGATGAGGAGTCTGTGCCGGTATCTGGAGAGGGAGGCCGGGGAACACAGTATGACACTGACGGCGGCTCCCTATGCGGTGGATTTTTACAGGAAGCTTGGCTTTTATGCCATAAAGCCGGAGGAGCAGATCTCCGGTATCCGGGTGACTTCCATGGAGAAATATTTTTAGGACAGCATCTGACGGATATGGAACCTTAAAACGGCATTTTTCCGAAAAGTGCAGTGAAGAATATCCGGACGCCTGAAGGGGCCGGGGATTCTTCGCAGGCGATGTGTGCTTGCAGGGAAAATGCGGGACTCACAGCGTATTCCCGGAAAGCACACTGAAGAATATCCGGACGCCCAAGGGGCCGGGGATTCTTCGCAGGCGATGTGTGCTTGCAGGGAAAATGCGGGACT
>CAMWSA010000340.1 GCA_947176785.1 uncultured Lachnospiraceae bacterium | reverse complement strand
CACAAAGGCGCAGCTCCGCCCCAGCTTTTTCAGCATGGCCAGCACATTGCAGGGAGCGCCGCCGGGATTGGCCTCGTAGACCGGATTCCCCTGGCTGCTGACGCCGCTTTCCGTAAAGTCTATGAGCAGTTCCCCCAGCGCCACCACGTCGTAGTTTTTCATATCGTCCCCTCCGGTCCTGCATTTTTTCCCTTCTTATATTTTTCCTTCATATAGAAAAATCCGTATGCCGGCATTTCCACTTGCCCCGGTTTCATTTCCATTCCCGAGAGCAGTTCCACATACTCCCCCGTCTCATGGATCCATGCGGTTTTTCCGTACTCGCTGAAGTTGAACAGGCCAATCAGCCTCTCTCCCTCAAAGCGCCTTTCGATACACAGCACCGCCGGGTCCCCCGTATCCACGGCCCGGCAATCCGCATAGGACACGAACACTTTTTCCGCCCGGCGGATCTCCTCCAGCCGCCGCAGCCTGCCGAACAGCTTCCCCTCCACCGTGTCCGGGTCCGCAATGTTGCCGGCCCGTTCCCAGTCCATGGGCCCCCGGTGGATATAGCGGGAGTCGGCCGCCTTGCCCGGGTCGATCTTGTAAGAGTAATCATTGACCTGCCCGAGTTCGTCTCCGCTGTACAGCACCGGGATCCCGGAAAGCATGAACATGTAGGCATGGAGCATCACGTCCAGCTGCACCGCCCGCTCCATTCCCTCCCGGTCCTGCTCAAATCCCGCTTTCTCGATGCCGCACATGGATGCGGTGGTACCGCAGAACCGGGCGTCCCCCGTGACAGGGTCCGCATTGTAGAGTTCTCCCCGGCTGCAGCTCCCTCCCGCCAGGCCCTGAAAATAATCGTTCAGATACTGCTTGTGGGAGCGCTCCTGAAATCCTTCTTTCCGCAGAGTGGCATAATCCAGCCCCCACCCGATATCGTCGTGACAGCGCAGATAATTCAGGAAAACATAATCCTTGGGCAGGGAATTTACAATGTCAAGCTGCCTTTTCAGCAGCCCCGTGTCCCGGGTAGCCACAGTGTGCCAGGTGGTAGCCATGGTGGTCACGTTGTAGAGCATATGACACTCCGGCTTTTCCACAGTGCCAAAGTAGGGAGCCACCTTCTCCGGCTCCATGACCACCTCGCCCAATAACAGTACCCCCGGACAGACGATCTCCGCAATCATCCGCATCATGCGCACGATGGTGTGTACCCGGGGCAGGTTGCGGCAGGAGGTGTGCAGCTCTTTCCATATGTAGGGAACCGCGTCAATGCGCATGATATCAATGCCCCGGTTGGCCAGGTACAGGAAATTGTACATCATCTCGTTAAACACTCTGGGATTCCCATAGTTTAAATCCCACTGGTAAGGGTAAAAGGAAGTCATCACATAGTGCCCAATATCCGCCAGATAGGTAAAGTTGCCCGGGGCCGTGGTGGGAAACACCTGGGGCACGGTCCTCTCATACTGGGAGGGGATGTCATAGCTGTCATAGAAAAAATAGCGGCTCATATACTCCCCTTCGCCCTGCCGCGCCCTTCTTGCCCACTGGTGTTCCTCCGAGGTATGGTTCATGACAAAGTCCATGCACACACGGATTCCTTTCTCATGGCAGGCCGCCGTCAGACTCTCCAGGTCTTTCATGGAACCCAGGCGTTCCTGTACTTTGCGGAAATCCGATACGGCATATCCGCCGTCAGAGCGCCCCGGAGGGGTGTCCAGAAAGGGCATCAGATGGATATAGTTTACCTGGCACTGCCCGATATAGTCCAGCCTGGATTCCACCCCTTTCATAGTTCCCGCAAAATTGTCGATATAGAGCATCATACCCAGCAGATCATTCTGCCGATACCAGCCCGGGGCGGCTTCCCGTTCCAGGTCCGTGTCCTTCAGCGCCCGACCGCGCTCCAGGTAAAAGCGCTCCAGGTTGTCGCAAAGCTCCGCGAACATGTCCCCGTTGTCATACAGTTCCATATAGAGCCAGCGAAGCTCGTCGTGATGCCTCTTCAGCCGCTCCCGGTAGACCTGGAGCGAAACGTCTTTGTTCTGCTTTCTTCCCATAACTACCTCTCCGCAAATCTACTGTTTGCGCATATTATTTTGTAATGCTTCGTCCGATTATGTCTTTTCTGTCATAAGCCGCAAAGCTCCCCGCCGCCGGTCACTTCACGGCACCGGAGGTCACGCCTTCCACGATATAGCGCTGCAGGAACATATACAGGAGCAGGATCGGCAGCATCGCCAGCAGCAGAGCCGCCATCACCAGGCCGATATCCGTGGAGTAGGTTCCATAGAACACCTGCGTGGCAATGGGAATGGTGTACAGTTCCTTTCTGGCCAGTACCAGGCTGGGCAGCAGGTAGTCGTTCCAGAATGCCATGGCGTCGATGATGGCTACGGTAGCCACAGTGGGCTTCAGCAGCGGGAATACAATCCTCCAGTAAGTCTGCCAGCGGGTACAGCCGTCGATGGTGGCCGCTTCCTCCAGCGCCATGGGCACGTTGGTATGTATGGCCCCGTGGAACATGAACGTTGCCATGGACAGGGAAAAGCCCACATGCATAAAGATCAGGGTTATCCGGTGGTTCAGCACCCCCAGCACGCCCCCATACAGGGATACCAGGGGAATCATCAACACCTGGAAGGGGATCACCATAGAGGCGATCATCAGCCCGAACAGGGCTCCGCAGACTTTCCACTTATTGCGGACAATCACATAGGACGTCATGGAGGCCAGCAGAATGGTCAGGATGGTGGACGAGACCGTAATCACCATGGAATTGCCAAAGGAGCGCCAGAAATTCATTTTTTTCATGGCCTCCGGGAAATTCTTCAGTGTAAAGCCATGCTCCCCGATCAGGGCCAGCGGATTGGAGTTGATATCCGCCTTTGTCTTAAACACATTGATCACTACCAGGATAAACGGAAAGATAAACAACAGGAACAACACAACCAGAACGACGATTGCGATTGCATGTCTGATCCTTCTGTTCCGCGCAGCTTTTTCATTTAAATCATCCATTATGCCGACACCTCCGCTTTCTTACCGATATGTACCTGCAGCACGCCCACCACTGCGCAGACAATGAACAGAATCAGGGCCTCCGCCTGGCCGGTACCATAGTTTTTATAAGTGAATGCCTGATTGTACACATGCATTGCCGCCATCACCGAACTGCCGAAGGGTTCGCCGTTTGTCAGGGACAGGTTCACGTCGTATACCATAAAGCATCTGGTGACGGTCAGGAACAGACACTGCACAAAGGACGAAACCATAAGGGGCACGGAGATCCGCACCACCGACTGGAAGTTGGTGCAGCCGTCAATACGGGCGGCCTCCAGCACGTCCGCCGACACGCTCATAAAGCCGGCCACATAGATCAGCATCATATAGCCTGCGTACTGCCACACCGACACAATGATCAGGCAGAGCATGGCCCCGTTTGTGGTAGCCAGCCAGGATGTGGACAGGGCCTGGATGGAGAGGGCGTTCCCCACCGCCACAAAGGCGCGGTTGAACACGAATTTCCACACATAGCCCAGCACGATGCCGCCGATCAGGTTGGGGATAAAGAACCCGGCCCGGAAGAAATTCTGCCCTTTCACACCGCTGGTCACCAGAAACGCCAGCAGGAAAGCAACCAGGTTCACCAGCACTACGGCGATGGCGGAATAGACAACGGTTCTGCCCAGCGCCTGCCAGTAAGCCGTGTCCGAGAAAGTGGACAGGTAGTTGGTCAGCCCCACAAAGGGCTTGTTTGTCGAGACGCCGTCCCAGCTTGTAAAAGTCAGGTAGACGCCGTATATGAACGGGAGGATGACAACCGCGGTAAATATGACGGTGGTCACGCCCGCAAACATCATAAACTGTTTGCATTTATAAGATGCGGTATTTGTTTTCATGGCTTTCTGCTATCCCTTTCTGATTAAAAATCCCGTATACGCCCGTGCATTCAATGCTCCACCGGCGTGGTGGACGACCAGTAACTCTCGATCTCGGCTGCCAGCCCTGCCCGGTCAATCTGCCCTGCCAGATACTTCTGCATGGATGCGCCGCAGCGGGACAGGTGATCATCCGGGAAATAATTGTAATTGTCGATCAGCGCACCGGCGTCCGCATATTTTTTTACCGATGCGGACAGGGGGTCAAGGGCATCCGCGTTGATGTTGGTGTAGGCGGGTACAAGCGCGCACTTCTCTGTCAGGAATGCATTCCCCTCCGCCTCAAACACAATCCAGCGCAGGAAATCCTTGGCGGCCTGACGCTGCTGCTCCGTGGTATTTTCGGAAGAGTCGATAAACATGTACTTGGAGCCGCCGCCCACCAGCCTCTCGTGGGGGCCGGCGTCCGTGTTCTGGGGCACGGGCATCATCCCCATGTTCTCGGAGTACTCATAGGCATTGATCACAGACCAGTCCCAGTTGCCGCCGAACATGAAGGCGATCTCCCCCTCGGCCAGCTTCTGCTCCGTCACCTCCCGCTCCGCCGCAACGGGAGAGCCTGCCGCATAGTTATGTTTCATCAGCGTGTCAA
>CAMWSA010000339.1 GCA_947176785.1 uncultured Lachnospiraceae bacterium | reverse complement strand
AAAAGCTTCCCTATATGGCTTATGCAGGACCGAGGGGAAAAATTCGTCATGTCGTTTACCATAGTATCCCCTTTCGTCCCCCTGTCCTGTTCCTCCCCGCTGCCCTATAGCAGTTCTCTCAACAGTCCGCCCACGCTGACAGGATCCGCCTTTCCCTTCATGGCCTTCATGGTCTGCCCCACCAGAAAACCCAGAGCCTTTTCCTTGCCGCCGCGATAGTCCGACACGGACTGGGGATTGGCGGCGATCACTTCCTTTACCACTCTGCGCAGCGTTTCCTCGTCATTGACGGTCTTTAAGCCCTTTTCCTCCACATATTGTACAGGGTCAACATCCCGGGCAAACATGGCCTCATAAACTTCCTTGGCCACATTGCCGTTTATCTCCTTTTTCTCCACCAGTTCAATCAGGGCCGCCAGATGCTTGGGGCTTACCCGGATCTCCTGGGCATCCATCTCCCGTTCCCGAAGCAGGCGCAGTGTCTCCCCCATGAGCCAGTTGGATACCTTCTTGGGCTGACCGCAGATTGCCGTGGCAGCCTCAAAAAGATCTGCCATATGCTTGCTGCCGGTGATAATTTCGATGTCATAGTCCGGGATATCATACTCCGTCCTATACCGGGCCATTTTCTCCGTCCGGAATTCCGGAAGCCCTGCGCGGATTCCATCCAGATATTCCCGGCTGATCCGGATAGGCACCAGATCCGGGTCCGGGAAATAGCGGTAGTCCTGGGCATCCTCCTTGGAGCGCATGGCATGGGAGCAGCCCTTTTCGTCATCCCAGCGGCGGGTTTCCTGCACTACGGCTTCCCCCTCCTTTAGCAGGTCAATCTGCCGGTTTCGCTCCCCCTCTATGGCTCTGGAGATGGCGTGAAAGCTGTTTAAATTCTTCATCTCGGTACGGGTACCATAGGCCGGATCCCCCTTTTCCCTCACGGACAGGTTTACATCCACGCGCATGGAGCCTTCCTGCAGCTTGCAGTCGCTGGCTCCCAGATACTGGATAATCAGGCGCAGCTTCTCCAGAAACGCAATGACCTCCTGAGAACTGCGCATATCCGGCTCGGTAACAATTTCGATCAGGGGCACCCCCGAACGGTTATAATCCACCAGGGTACAGTCCTCCCAGGCATCATGAATCAGTTTGCCCGCATCCTCCTCCATATGGATCTCGTGTATGCCTATTTTTTTACCGCCCTCCGTGTCTTCAATCTCTATATAACCATTCCGGCAGATGGGTAGATACAGCTGGGAGATCTGATAATTCTGCGGGTTATCGGGATAAAAATAATTCTTGCGGTCAAACTTACAGGTTCTGGTTATATCACACTCCATAGCCAGCCCCACCGAAACGGCATACTCCAGCACTTGTCTGTTGAGTACAGGCAGTGAGCCTGGCATGCCGGTACATACCGGACAGGTATGTGTATTGGGTCTGCCTCCAAAGGCTGTGGAGCAGCCGCAAAAAATCTTGGTCTTAGTAGCCAACTCCACATGCACTTCCAGGCCGATGACAGTTTCATATTCCCTTGTCATTTATTAGTCCTCCTATTAGAGTACCGCATGTCCCTTACAGGCACACAACTCAGGTGCTGAATATCCGGCCGCTTCAGGCGTCAGGATATCCGTCAGTGCGCTGTCCGGGCACATGCTGTTTTGAAGGTCTTAGACCTTCTGCTCCGCTGACTTTTCCTGCTCGTAGGTATAAGCCGCCCGGAGAAGCTTCTTCTCCTGAAAGCAGTCGCCGATCAGCTGTAGCCCTATGGGCAGCCCCGCCGTGTCTCTGCCGCAGGGCACACAGATCCCCGGCAGGCCGGCCAGGTTCACGGATATGGTATAGATATCTCCCAGATACATCTTAATGGGGTCCGCCAGGCTTTCCCCCAGCCTGGGAGCGGTGGTGGGGGCCACAGGCCCCAGGATCAGGTCATACCCGGCAAAAGCCTGGTCAAAGGCCCTCTTAATCATGGCCTTCACCCTCAAAGCCTTCAGATAATATGCGTCATAGTAACCGGAACTCAGCACAAAGGAACCCAGCATAATCCGGCGTTTTACTTCCGGCCCGAACCCCTGGGAACGGGTCTTTTTATACATGTCATGCAGTCCCATGTCCCCCGGCGCACGGTACCCGTATTTTATGCCGTCGAAGCGCTCCAGATTGGAACTGGCCTCCGCAGCGGCAATGGTGTAGTAGGCGGGAATGGCATACTGTACCAGGCCCAGGTCAAATTCCTCCACCACAGCGCCCCGGTTCCTGAACACCTCCGCCGCCTGCAGCACCGCCGCTTTTACCTCCTGGTCCAGCCCCTCCCCCAAATAGTCTCTGGGAATACCGATCCGCATTCCTGTGACATCCGCTGTCAACGCGCTTACAAAATCCACATCCCGCCGCCCCACCGAAGTGGAGTCCCTGGGATCATGGGAGGCAATGGTCTCCAGTACGGCGGCACAGTCCGACACGTTTCCGGTCAGCGGGCCGATCTGGTCCAGAGAAGAGCCATAGGCCACAAGGCCATACCGGGACACCGTGCCATAAGTGGGCTTCATACCCACCACGCCGCAGTGGCCCGCAGGCTGGCGGATGGAGCCGCCGGTATCGGACCCCAGAGCAAAAAAGCATTCTCCCCCCGCCACCGCCGCCGCGCTGCCGCCGGAGGACCCACCGGGCACATGCCCCGGGTCTCGGTGATTGCGGGAGGGGCCAAAAAAGGAGGTCTCCGTGGTGGAGCCCATGGCAAATTCATCCATATTGGTCTTGCCGATCAGCACTGCCCCCGCCTTTTCCAGATTCCGCACCGCCTGGGCGGTATATGTGGGCACAAAATTTTCCAGTATTTTGGAAGAGCAGGTAGTCCGCATTCCCTTTGTACACAGATTGTCCTTTACAGCCATGGGGACACCGGCCAGCGGCCCGGTCAGCTCCCCGGCCTCTATCCGGCGCTGCGTCTGTGCCGCCCGCTCCATTGCCCCGTCTCTGTCAATCGTCACATAGCAGTGATAAATCTCTTCCGTTCGGTCTATCTGCGCCAGCACCGCCTCCATGGCCTCCGGGGCAGATGCTTTTCCCTCTTTAATGGCCGCGGATAACTCCACAGCCGAAAGCGATAGTAATTCCATCTCTGTTTCCTCTTTCTTAATTTTTGAGTTCCGCATATCCCTTGCATGCTCACAAACCCTTGATTCATATCAGCATGCTTTGTGGCGTCCCGGCCTGCATCAATGCGCCTTCCGGGAATATTCTGTTTTAAGTCCCTCATATCCCCTGCATGCTCACAAGCCTGTGATTCAGACCAAAACGCTTTGGGCGTCCTGGCCTGAATCGGTTCACATACCTGAAATACGCTGTTTAATCAAATGTTCTGGGAACCACAAACATGTCGTCTTTCTCCTCGGGAGCATTTTTTAAAGTCTCCCGGCTCCCATCCCCATTTGTCACCACGTCCTCCCTGAACACGTTCTGTACCGGGAATACATGGGACATGGGTTCCACGCCTGTGGTATCCAACTCTCCCAGCATGTCAATATAATCCAGCATATTTCCCATATCTTTTCTGGCCTGCTCCTTCTCCTCGTCGGATAACTCAAGCTTCGCCAGGATACTCACATATTCAATGGTTTCCTCCGTAATCTGATTAGCCATATTTACCTCCGTCTGCATAATGCGGGCTGTGCCTTATGTTCCCTCTGTCAATCCCTCACCTTGATATGGACCTCCCGCAGCTGCTGCTCCGTCACATCGCCCGGCGCGCCGCACATCAGGTCCTGGCCCGTGCCGCTCATGGGGAAAGCGATGACCTCCCTGATGTTCTCCTCGCCCCGAAGGAGCATCAGTATACGATCCACGCCGGGAGCCATGCCCGCATGGGGCGGTGCGCCGAACTGGAACGCCTGGTACAGGGCACCAAATTTGTTTTTCAACTCTTCCTCGTCATAGCCTGCAATGGCGAAAGCCCTGACCATGATCTGCATGTCATGGTTGCGCACGGCCCCGGAGGAGAGTTCCACACCGTTACATACAATATCATACTGATAGGCCAGGATGTCAAGAGGATCTTGCTGCTCCAGCGCCTCCAGGCCGCCCTGGGGCATGGAAAAGGGATTATGGGTAAAGCCCGGTTTCCTGGTCTCCTCGTCTATTTCATACATGGGGAAATCGTTCACATAGCAGAACCGGAAAGCATTTTTTTCCACCAACTCCAGTTTCTCTCCCAGTTCGCACCGCAGCCTGCCCGCATAATAATTCGCCCGCTCTTCCTTGTCCGCAATGAAAAATATAGTGTCGCCTGCTGCCAGCCCTGCCAGCTGTGCCAACTCCCCTTTTTTCTCCCGGGGGATATACTTGTCAATGGGCCCCTTGTAGGACAGATCCCGGGCCACCTCCAGGTAGCCCAGCCCGCCCATGCCCATGCCGGTGGCAAAGGCCAGCAGCTTTTCATGGAAGCCCTTGCTCATCTCGGCATGGACCCGGATGGCCCGCACGGGTCTGTTCAAAAAAGGCTTGAAGCTGCAATCCTGGAAAAATGCCGTCACATCCTG
>CAMWSA010000338.1 GCA_947176785.1 uncultured Lachnospiraceae bacterium | reverse complement strand
TCCCTGCACAAATCCAGGCTTGTTCCCGGCAGCGTCATTGTGTTTGACGGCTTTACCGGCTTCACTCCCATACAGAACCGGGTGATTCAGGAACTGATGCGCCTGGCGGAGGAGGTCATTGTCACGGTGACGCTGGGCCAGGGGGAGAATCCCTATGAACTGGACGGGGAGCAGAAGCTGTTTTATCTGAGCAAGAAGACGGTGCATGACCTGAGCGCCCTGGCCGGGCAGGCGCAGGTTGCGAGGGGGCGGGATGTGATGATTTCCCCCGGCCCCTGTCATCGTTTTGCTCAAAATCCCGCGCTGCAAAGCCTGGAACAGAACCTGTTCCGCAGCCATCCCAGGCCCTGTAAGGGCAGCCAGGAGCAGATCCGGATTTTTGAGGCGGACACCCCCAAGGAGGAGGTGCATCAGGCGGGGCTTTATATCCTGTCGCTGATCCGACAGCAGGGGCTGCAATACCGGGACATAGCGGTGATCACCGGCAGCCTGGAGACCTATGCCCCCCATGTGGAGACGGAGTTTGCGGATATGGGGATTCCCTGTTACATTGACCGCACCAGAGGGATCGCCCTGAACCCCATGACAGAGTATATCAAGAGCGCCCTGCAGCTGTTTTTGCAGGATTTTTCCTATGAGGCGGTGTTTCATTACCTGCGCAGCGGGCTGGCGGCGCTTAACCCTCCGGAGATCGACGACCTGGAAAACTATGTGCGGGAGACCGGCGTGAGGGGCCTTAAAAAGTGGAGCCAGCTGTTCACCCGCAAGACCCGCTCCATGGGGGGGGAGGAGGAACCCTTGCAGCGGATCAATGCACTGCGGCAGAGGATGATGGACCAGCTGCTGCCCCTGAAGGGGGAGAAGCAGGCCCAGGCGGCGGTCTACGTGAATCGGCTTTACGATTTCCTGCACGACAATCAGGTGCAGCGGCGGCTGGTGGAGATGGCGGGGCAGTTCAAGGACGCAGGGGATCTGGTGCGGGCCAAGGAGTATGAGCAGATCTACCGGCTGGTGATGGAACTGCTGGAGCAGATTCACGGACTGCTGGGGGAGGAGGAGATCACCGGGCAGGAGTTCTATGATATTCTGGAAGCCGGGTTCGGGGAAATCCAGGTGGGGACTCTTCCTCAGAATGTGGATCGCATTTTGGTGGGAGATATGGAGCGCACCCGGCTTCGGCAGATCAAGGTGCTGTTTTTCCTGGGTGTAAATGACGGCAATATTCCCAAGAGTGTCTCCAAGGGGGGAATTATCTCGGATATGGACCGGGAGTTTTTAAAGGACTCCCAGCTGGAACTGGCTCCCACGCCCAGGCAGCAGATGTTTATTCAGCGTCTGTACCTGTATCTGAACCTGACCAAGCCCTCCCGGCAGCTGTACCTGTCCTATGCCCGTATGGGAAATGACGGCAAGAGCGTTCGCCCGGCCTATCTGGTGGGGACCCTCATGCGGCTTTTTCCCGACCTGGAGCTCCGGCATCCGGCCCAGGCCCCGATGCTCTCCCAGGTGGTGACGCCCCGGGAGGGTATGCGCTATCTGGCCCAGGGACTGCGGGACTATGTGGAGGGGGCCATGGACGGCCCTGGAGGGCAACCCGGCGCAGGAGGAGACAGCCGTGCCTTCTTTTCCCTGTATGCGGCCTATGCCGGGCAGGAGCAGCAGCGGGAAAAGGTGGAGCTATTGCACAGGGCGGCGTTTCTCCACTATCAGGAGAGCGGCCTGTCCCGGGCAGTGGCCAGGGCCCTTTACGGCCTGCAGCTGGAAAACAGCGTCAGCCGCCTGGAGACCTATGCGGCCTGCGCCTACCGTCATTTTCTACAGTATGGCCTGACCTTACAGGAGCGGGAGGAGTTTGGCTTTGAGAGCGTGGATATGGGCAATGCTTTCCACCAGGTGCTGGATGCCTTCGCCGGGCGGCTCGCGGAGAGCGGCTATACCTGGTTCGATTTCCCCAAGGAGTGGGGGGATCAGGCCGTGGAGGAGGCCATGGAGGAGTTTGCGGCGGAGTATGGCAGCAGTGTGCTTTACGCCAGCGCCCGCAGCGCCTACGGCATACGGCGCATGGCCAGGATTCTGAAGCGGACGGTCCTGACATTGCAGCGTCAGCTGCAAAAGGGCAGCTTTGTGCCGGACGGTCATGAGTTGTCCTTCCATATGGCGGACCGGCTGGAGGCGGTGAACATCGCTCTGTCGGAGCAGGAGAAAATGCGGCTTCAGGGGCGCATCGACCGGGTGGATATCTCGGAGAGCGAGGACAAAGTCTACGTGAAGGTCATCGACTACAAATCCGGGGATCGGCGTTTTGACCTGGCGGCGCTGTATTACGGGCTGCAGCTGCAGCTGGTGGTGTACATGAATGCCGCCATGGAGATGGAGGCCCGCAAACATCCGGACAAGGAGATTGTGCCGGCGGCCATGCTTTACTACCATGTGACGGACCCCATGGTGGAGTCACAGACGCAGCTCAGTCCCCGGGAGATCAATGAGCAGATTCTGGAGCAGCTGCGGATGAACGGCGTGGTGTGCGGCGAGGAGGATATCATTCAGAGGCTGGACCGAGAGATGGGGGATAAATCCACCGTCATTCCCGTGGAGAAAAAGAAGGACGGCAGCTTTTCCGCCCGCTCCAGCGTCATGAGCAGCCAGGAACTGGGGCTGGTATCCGCCTACGTGAGTCACAAGGTGCGGCAGATCGGCCAGGAGATCCTGGCGGGCCACAAGGAGCTGAGCCCCTATGAGAAGGGCAGCAATGAAGCCTGCACCTACTGCGCCTACAAAAAGGTATGCGGCTTTGACCCCGGCATACCGGGATACCATAAGCGGCTGCTGAAAGAGCTGGATAAGCAGGAGGTGTTTGAGAGCATGGAGGAGGAGTTGGGGGATGAGTATACAATATACGCCGGACCAGCAGAAGGTCATTGACCTGCGGGAGCGGAATATTCTGGTTTCTGCGGCGGCAGGCAGCGGCAAGACCGCCGTGCTGGTGGAGCGCATTATCCGCATGATCTGCGACGCCTCCCGGCCCGTGGACGTGGATCGCCTGCTGATTGTGACTTTTACCAACGCCGCCGCCGCCGAAATGCGGGAGAGGATACGGCTGGGGCTGGAGAAGCAGCTGGAGGAGCATCCGGACAACGCCCATATTGAGCGGCAGGTGACACTGCTGCACAATGCGCTGATCACCACCATTGACAGCTTCTGTCTCTATCTGATCCGCAATCATTTCCAGGAGATTGGCCTGGACCCTGCCATGCGGGTGGCGGACGAAGGGGAGAGCAAGCTGTTAAAGCAGGATGTGCTGCAGGCTCTGCTGGAGCGGCATTTTGCGGACGGAGATCCCGCCTTTGCCCATTGTGTGGAATTCTTCTGCCCCGGCGGGCGGGAGAGCGTGTTGGAGCAGCATATTTTAAAGCTCCACGAGTATGCGGAGAGTTGTCCCTGGCCCGGGCAGTGGCTGGAGGAGCGTAAGGGTGACTATGCCATCCCCGACGAAGCCGCCTGGGAGCAGTCTGCCTGTGGGAAGTATTTACAGCGGTATCTTGCAAAAATGATACAGGGCTGTGCGGATACCCTGGGGCAGGTGCTGAAGATCTGCCAGGAGGCGGACGGCCCCTATATGTATGCCCCCATGGCAACGCAGGAGCGGGATATGCTGCTGGGGGTGCTGCGGGAGATTGCCCCTCAGGAGCCGGGAAGGGAGGCGGATTGCCGACTTACGCCCAAGACCGGGCAGCCGCCGTCGGAAGATTCAGACCAGGGGAGTGACGGGCTGGCGTCGGGGCAGGAGAATAGAGCTGCAGCGTCGGGACAGGAGAATAGAGCTGCAGCGTCGGGACAGGAGAATAGAGCTGCAGCGTCGGGACAGGAGAATAGAGCTGCAGCGTCAGGACAGGCCAACGGCGACGCGGTGCCGGGACAGGACGGTAGCGAACCGGGAGCAGCCAACATCATGGAGCGTCTGGCCCAAAGTCTGGCGCATGTGAGTTTCGGCAGATTGCCGGTAAAGAAGGACCCCGCCGTGTCAGCCGAAAAGCGGGAACTGGCAAAAACGCTGCGGAGCAGGGTCAAGGATACTTTGCAGGAACTGCGGGAGCAGTTTTTCACCACTCCCATGGATCTGAGCCTGGCACAGATGAATGCCTGTCAGGCCCCGGTGCGCATGTTGGCGGAGCTGGCCATGGAGTTCGGGCAGGTCTTCCGGGCGCGCAAGCAGGAGAAAAAGCTGATGGATTTCTCCGATATAGAACATTATGCCCTGGAGATTCTGCTGCGCCGGGAAGAGGGGCGGATTGTACCCAGCCCGGTGGCCCGGGAGTACCGGGAGTATTTTCATGAGATATTGATTGACGAGTACCAGGACAGTAACCTGGTGCAGGAATACCTGCTCTGGGCGGTATCCGGAGAGGCGGAAGGCCATTACAACCGCTTCATGGTGGGGGACGTGAAGCAGAGCATTTATAAGTTTCGTCTGGCAAGGCCATAGCTTTTTCTGGAAAAGTATGAAACCTACACCCATGAGGAAAGCAGCTGCCAGC
>CAMWSA010000337.1 GCA_947176785.1 uncultured Lachnospiraceae bacterium | reverse complement strand
TTTTGTATATATTGCCCAATCCCTGTATCCTGAAAGAAATTTTTGCAAAAGCTTATTACCGATTAGAGAAAAAGGAGAAAGAGAATGGGAAAGATCAGGATCGAAGACAAAAGGCTGGTGTTTCAGCGCAGGGACGAACTGACGGTGATTGAACCCTACGGCCGGGACTGCCTGCGCTGCCGCAGCACGAAAAACGGGCGGGTTTCGGAGGAGAAATGGACGGTGCTGGAGCCTGCCACCGGGGACGAATGCGTGGTGTCGGGGGATGGGGACAAGGCCACCATTGTCAACGGCATGGTCAGCGCCACCATAGAGGCGGGAAACGTCTGGTACGGCGGGATTATCACTTATTTCCGCAAGGGAAAGCAGATTCTGCGCACCCGGTTTGAGGGGGATTACACCAACCGCAACATGCATGTGGAGGGGGACCATTACCAGGTCAAAGTGATCTTTGACGCCAATGAGGGGGAGCATTTCTACGGCATGGGGCAGGAGCAGGAGGATCTGTTCGACCGCAAGGGCAGTACCTGCCAGATCATCCACTACACCACCAAGTCCACGCTGCCGGTGCTGTACTCCTCCCTGGGTTACGGCTTTTTCTGGAACAACCCGGCTCCGGGGCGCTGCGAGACCACCCGCAACCATACCATGTTTGTGGCGGACAGCGCCTATCAGGCGGATTATTTTATCTATGCGGGGGAGACGCCCGCCCAGACCATGGTCAGATACTGTGACCTCACAGGCTATGCGCCCGGGTTCCCCCGCTGGGCGGCGGGCTTCTGGCAGTGCAAGCTGCGCTATGAGAGCCAGGAGGATTTGCTGGAGGTGGCCCGGGAGTACAAAAAGAGGGGGATTCCCATCGACGCCATCGTCATCGACTATTTCCACTGGACCGAACAGGGGGAATGGAAATTTGATCCCAAGTACTGGCCGGACCCGGAGGCCATGTGCCGGGAACTTAAGGAAATGGGCATTCGCCCGGTGGTATCCATCTGGCCCACCATCAATCCCGCCAGCGAGAACTATTTTGAGATGAGCGAAGGTAACATGTTGGTGCGTACGGAGAACGGACAGTTCGGCACCTTTGACTTTTACGGACAGCAGACCTTTATCGACCCCATGAACCCGGAGACCAGGAAATTTGTGTGGGGCAGGGTAAAAGAAAATTATTACCGTCACGGGATCAAGACTTTCTGGCTGGACGAGGCGGAGCCGGAAGTACATCCCCAACAGCCGGGACATCTGAAATATTATTTGGGCAACGGTGCCCAGGTGGCTCAGATGTATCCTTATTACTATGCGAAAACCTTCTATGAGGGGCTCAAAGAGGAGGGGGAGGAGGAGATTGTGTCCCTGACCCGGGCGGCATATCCGGGCAGTCAGAAATACGGCGCCATCGTGTGGAACGGGGATATTCCCTCCAGCTTCGAAAACCTGAAGATGAGCATCAAGAGCGGTCTGTCCATGGGCATGTGCGGCATCCCCTGGTGGAATTCGGACATCGGCGGTTTTCTCTCCGGGGATATCGAGAGCGAGTATTTCCGGGAACTGATCGTCAGATGGTTCCAGTTTGGGGTCTTCTGCCCTGTGATGCGGCTGCACGGTTCCAGGCTGCGCCCCTCCTGGTACAAAGAGCGCCATCCCGGCGTCAAGGAGGCCAGCGGCGGGGATAATGAGATCTGGAGCTTTGGGGAGCGCAATTACCCGATCCTGAAAAATCTGATTGAACTGCGGGAGCGGCTGAAGGATTACACCTGCCGGTATATGGACGAGGCCAGCCGCACCGGGGCACCCATTATGCGGCCCATGTTCTGGGAGTTCCCGGAGGATGAGCAGTGCTATACGCTGGAGGATCAGTATTTTTACGGCGCAGACCTGCTGGTGGCCCCCATCTACGAGCAGGGCGCAGTGGAGCGCCGGGTGTATCTGCCCCGGGGAACATGGGTGCTGACCCGGGACGGCCATGTGGAGGAGGGCGGCAGGTGGATCACCTGTCACGCCGAATTGGAGGAATTTATTGTGTTTGCCCGGGAGGGGGCCAAGGTGCTGGCGTGCTTTGAACGGCAGGAGGAAAAATCCAATCGTTCGTGCGTATGACAACGGCTTTCTGCACAGTGTGGCAGGTAATTGCGAAACTCCCGTTCAGGATACAGGGATTGGGCAATATATACAAAATAAGGGCGACTTGCCACTGCGTTGGAGCCCGTTTTTGTATATATTGACCGTGTTAGGTCTTTTTCTAACACAAATCCCGTCACTTGCGGAAATAGTTTCGCAATCGTCTAAAAATGTGAAACTGATGGAAAGGAGATACCTTATGTGGCTATCTCCTTTTGTTCGCATGGCACAAGGAGAAGGATCCATGAAACTGATGCTGCATTACATTAAGAAACATAGGGGCATGTTCCTGATCGCCGTGGTATTCCTCACCATAGAGACCTTTGCGGATCTGCTGCAGCCCACTTTCATGTCCTATATTGTGGACCGGGGGGTCAAGGGACAGGAACTGGGCCTGATCCTGCGATACGGCCTGATCATGCTGGGGATCACCGCCGCAGGGGCGGTGGGTGCCGTGGTGCGCAATATCTATGCCAGCAGAACATCCCAGCTCATCGGCAAGGAGATCCGCCTTGCGATCTATGAGAAGGTCCAGACGCTGTCCTATGAAAATATTGACCGGCTGCAGCCCGCTTCCATTATCACAAGAATCACCAATGATGTGACCCAGATGCAGAATTTTATCAACGGTATTATGCGGATCATGCTGAAGGCTCCTGTGACCTGCATCGGTGCCGTGGCGCTGATCATACTCCAGATGCCGGGGCTGCTGCCTCTGATGCTGGTGATTCTGGTCTGCGCCGGGCTGTTGATTTATGGCAATATGAGGCTGGGCTATCCCAGGTTCGACAGGATGCAGAAAAAGCTGGACGGACTGAACCGCACCAGCCGGGAATTTCTCAGCGCCATCCGGGTGGTCAAGGCTTTCCGGGCGGAGGAGCAGGAACGGGAGAAATTCGGGGAGGCGTCCGGCCAGCTGGCGGAGGCGGGGATTTCCTCCATGCGGGTCATGGCGGTATTCGGACCGCTGATCAATCTGACCGTCAACACGGGGATCGTGGTGATGCTGTGGCTTTCCGGGCAGGAGATGACAGGGGGGATCGGACGGCTGATGGCCTGCGTCAACTATATGACACAGGTGCTGTTTGCGCTGGGTATGGTGTCCAACATCTTAAACTCCGCCGTCCGGGCCGTGGCGTCCTCCGCCAGGGTGCAGGAGATCCTGGACGAAGTGCCCGCCCAAAGGGAAGAGGCGTCTGCGGGCAGGGATATTTCCGATGCCGAAGAAAAGGGTGACACCGGGCTTTGCGGGAAAGCGGAATCCCATGGGGGAGAAAAATTTCCCGATGCCGGGGAGGCATGGGGGAGCAGGGATTTGGGTACCGCAGAAGTACACACAGAGGGAAATGCGCAAGGGAAGGAAAGTGCGTGGGAGAGGGAAGCTTTGCGGGAGCAGGTTCCGGCGGGAGACATTATGTTCCGCCAGGTGTCCTTCGCCTATGCGGGCACATCCCGTGCCGCAGTGCAGGAGGCCACATTTACGGTCAGAGCGGGAGAGACGGTGGGCATTATCGGCCCCACCGGGTCGGGCAAATCCACGCTGGTAAACCTGGTTCCGCGTTTCTACGACGCCACCCAGGGACAGGTGATCGTGGGGGGACAGGACGTGACGCAGATGCCTATGGCGCAGCTGCGGCAGAGGATTGCGGTAGTGCCCCAGAAGGCGCTGCTTTTCACGGGCACCATCCGGGAGAATCTGCGCTGGGGAGATAAGCAGGCCACATTGGAGGAAATTTGCCGGGCGGCGGAGGCGGCCTGCGCGGAGGAGTTCGTGTCAAAGCTGCCGGAGGGCTATGACACCCAGCTGGGCCAGGGGGGCGTGAACCTCTCCGGCGGCCAGAAGCAGCGGCTGTCCATTGCCAGGGCGCTGCTGAAAAAACCGCAAATCCTGATTCTGGACGATTGCACCAGCGCCTTGGATGCCACCACGGAGGCCCGTGTGCTGGCGGGAATCCGAAGGGAGTCCGCAGGGATGACGGTGCTGCTGGTGAGCCAGCGGATTTCCACGGTGATGAAAGCGGACCACATCCTCTGCATGGAGGACGGGAGAATCTGCGGCTTTGGTTCCCACCAGGCTTTGATGACGGGCTGTGAGCCCTATAAGGCTATATACCGCTCCCAGATCGGGGACGAAAGGAGGTAATATCCATGGATAAGAATATGGCTACGCCCCCCTCCCAGCTGGGCCGGGCGAGGGGTGTCCCCGCCGTGAAGCCCAAGGATATGAAGGGCACGCTGATCCGCCTGTGGCAGCTGACCAGGGGCCACAGAAAGGGGCTGGGATTTATCCTGCTTCTGTCCGCCCTGGCCTCCGGCTCCGCCGTCCTGTCCCCCTACCTGATCGGAAGGGCGGTCAACAGCATTGACAGTAAAAACCCGGGCCTGCAGCTTCTGGCGGTTCTGGCGGCGCTGTATCTGGG
>CAMWSA010000336.1 GCA_947176785.1 uncultured Lachnospiraceae bacterium | reverse complement strand
GATTATGCAGTAGGGGGCGTGCAGGAATTGGATAATCTTAGCGCTCGTTAGTATATATGCCGTTTATATATTTACTCCCCTTTGAGAAAAGTGTTCCCTGGGCTTCTAGCCTTCCATCTCTTTCGATCTTTTCAATAACCCGGTCATAGTACAGATCAGGAAACCTATAGCGCACCCGGCTGCAAATGTTCCAATGAACAGTAATATAATTTCTAACAGAAAACCGGTATGAATATTGGATACTATTTCACAGCTCCCATATATGACAGCGGATACCAGAATTCCCTTAATACATTTCTTTAAGTTTTTAAACCGCAGACAGGCAATAACCGAAATAATCATTCCCGCAATCAAAAAGAAAACCGTATCCGATTCAAACAATTCTTGCAGTACAGGAAAATATCTCATGCTTATTTCCTTCTCTTTCTGATTTGACATACTATTTTTACAGGTGCCTGATTTCGAAAAGGGAGTATATTAACCCGCCATAAACAGGTTGCTGATTTTACGGCTTCCCTGACATCCCATGCATTTCCGGTCTCATAATGCGCAGCAATACTGCTCCGGTCTACCGCTGCCTCCAGGTTGTCCGGGAGAACAGAATCAGGATCGGAAAAATTTCCAGTCTGCCCGCCAGCATATCCCAGATCAGGACCAGCTTGGAGAAGAGGCTGTAGGAAGCGAAATTGCAGGTGGGCCCCACCGCCTCAAAGCCCGGCCCAATATTGTTAAAGCAGGCCAGAACGGCGGAGAGATTAGTGGTTATGGAAAAGCCATCCACCGATACCAGCAGGAAGCTGGCAATGATAATGATAACATAGGCCGCCACATAAGTATTGGTATTAGCCAACACTTTCTCAGCCACCGTCTGTCCGTTCATCCGCACCACCTGTACCCGCTGGGGACGGATAAGCTGGCGGACGCTGCGCAGCATATTCTTCACTACCAGCAATGCCCTGCCGCATTTGAACCCGCCGCCCGTGCTTCCTGCACAGGCTCCGATCACCATTAAAAATAGCAGGATCGCCTTGGAAAATCCCGGCCACAGGTCAAAATCCGTGGTCGCATACCCTGTGGAGGATACGATACTGGCCACCTGGAATGCCGTATGTCTCACCGTCTCCTCCAGCGTATCATAGTAGCCGCGCAGATTCCAGACGATCAAAAGGATACTGGCCAATATGATTCCCAGATACATCCGCAGTTCCTCGTCCTTAAACACACTTTTGACCTGCCCCAGAAGCAGCAGGTAATAGCAGCTGAAATTCACGCCAAACAGAAGCATAAATATGGTACAGACATTTTGAATATAGGGGCTGTACCCGGCGATACTGTCTCCCTTGATGCCAAATCCGCCCGTGCCTGCCGTTCCAAACGCCGTACACACCGCGTCAAACACCGGCATCCCCCCTATGAGCAGGAAGAATACATTCAACACAGTCAGCGCAATATATAGTATATACAGGATCTGTGCCGTCTGTTTCATCTTGGGCACCAGCTTGCCCACATTGGGACCGGGGCTCTCCGCCCGCAGCAGATGCATGGTAAAACCGCTGCCTCCCTCCCCCCCCAGGGGAATGGCCAGCAGGAACACCAGCACGCCCATGCCGCCCAGCCAGTGGCTGAAGCTGCGCCAGTACAGGATGCCATAGGGCAGCCCCTCTATCTGTTCCAGGATAGAAGCCCCTGTGGTGGTAAAGCCTGATACAATCTCAAACAGGGCGTCCACATAGTTCGGGATCGCTCCCGACAGAAAAAAGGGCAGGCAGCCCAGCAGGCTCATGATCAGCCACCCCAGTCCCACACACACCAGCCCCTCCTTGGCAAAAAAGCTCTTTTTCGCCTTGCGGCAAAGCAGCCTGAGCATGGCGCCCAGTCCCCACAGGGCCACAATCGTTACGGTAAAGCCAATGACGGAACTATGTTCCTTCATGCATAGACTGATAATCAGCGCCGGCATCATGAATATGCTCTCCACCATCAGAAGCAGCCCGATAAATTTCCCCATCATTTTGTAGTTCATCGTCGTTTTCTATCTCCATTACTCAAAAATATCGTTCAACTGATAAATCACCCGATCCCCATTGGTCACGATGATGACCGTATCTCCCTGGTTAAAAGAGGAATCACCGTTGGGAATCTCCTGCTGGGCCCCCTTGGTAATGCAGGCCACCAACACATTTTTCTTGATTTTCAGCTGCTTCAGCGGCTCGCCGCAATGCCGGGTATTCTCGTCCACGAGAAACTCCATGGCCTCCGCCTGCCCGTCCGCAATGGAGTATACTGTCCTGGCCGCGCCGCTCTGGTTCCGCATGGCCCGCACATAGCGGACAATGGTATTGCAGCACAATTCCTTTGGACTGATAATGCTGCCCAGAGACAGATTCTCCAGGATATTTTTGTTGTTCATACGCCCCAGCTTGGTGATAATCTGTGGCACGCCGCAGCTGCTTCCATAGAGGGAGATGATCATGTTCAATTCGTCTATACCCGTCAGCGTCGCCAGGGCGTCACAATTCCCAATCCCCTCGCTCTCCAGCAAAAGCTCGCTGCTGGCATCTCCCTGAATGATTCTGGCATGGGGAAGCAGACTGGCCAGATCCACACAGCGCCCGGGGTCCTGCTCCACAATCTGTACCGTGATTCCGCTTTTCTCCAGCAGCTTTGCCAGATAGATCGTGACACGGCCGCCGCCGCACACCAGCACCCTCTTGACCTTGTGCGTGATAATCCCCAGATTGCGCAGTAAGATAGCCAGTTCATTGCTGGGGGCCGTCACGAAGATCCGGTCTCCCTCCCGCAGCACAAAATTACCGTCCGGAGCCACCGCCTTGCCGTTTCGCAGCACGGTACATACCAAAATCTTACACTTGACTATATTGTTCATATCGTTCAGTGCCACATCACAGAGCTTACTCTGTTCTTTCAGCTTCAATTCCACAAGCTCCACTCTGCCCTTGGCAAAGGTGTCCCTCTTCAGGAATCCCGGATATTTCAACAGCCTGCTGATCTCTATGGCGGCCTGCCTCTCGGGATTTACCGCCATGGACAGCCCGAACATATCCCGCATCTTGTAGATCTGCTGAGTGTATTCCGGATTCCGCACCCGCGCAATGGTATGGAGACGGGAATTCATGGAATGGGCTGTCATACAGCACAGCAGATTGATCTCGTCCGCCCCTGCCATAGCAATCAACAGATCCGCCTCCTTGACTCCCGCCTGCTGTAACACGTCCATGGTAGCGCAATTCCCATGTATCACCATGATATCATATCGCTCCTGTGTACTCTCCAACACCTTGGCGTTGGCGTCTATCAAGGTCAGGTCATGTCCCTCCAGAGCAAGCTGCCGGGTCAATGTGGCCCCCATCTTGCCATCTCCTGCAACGATAATCTTCACAATCTTGTACCTCCATTAGAGTTCCGCTTCCGCCCTATCCCAGGGTGGCAGACATCATATCCCGCACCAGGGCCTGTATCTGTTCTTTTGTGGCCCTGCCTTTTACCAGCGGGTCATTCAAGAAAGCCTCTGCCACCAGGTCCACATCCCTATTATCTCCCAGCACCACCTGCATGATACGGTCATGGTTCTCCAGATGGGGCATGATCAGCCGGCGCACCTGCTCCGGCACAGTCCCTGCCAGCACCGGACGAATGGCATCCCGCTCGAACACGGCATTTGTCTCCACCACTGCCGTTTCCGGCAGATTGGCAATCTGATGTCCCGTGTTTGGTATATTTACATTGCTCACTACCCGCTCCAGGCCGCACAATGCCTTGATCAGCAATATGCCCTCCTCCCCGGTGGGTTCCAGGCTGATCTCCTCCTCGCCGCTTACCAGCCTGCGGCTGCGCTCCAGACGCTTTTGCAGATCCTCTTTTCTCCATGCCACTGTGGTGAGGCCGAACTTCCATCCCGCCACCGTGTCGGGGTCCTTCAAGTACTCATCGCCGGGCATAAACTCTGCCAGATGACGGTCTCCCGCCGCCGCAATCAGTCCATACCTTTTAAACAGATCCATTTTGACCCTATGGGCGCAGGCAAAGGTGGAATTCATCCAATGATTGTCCTTCTCCTCAAACCCCTCCTCATAGTGGGCATCTATATATTTTCTATAGACGGGAAACAGGTCGATTCCCTTGTAGCCGGCATAGTCAAACCAAGTAAAATGGTTGATGCCCAGCACATTGACATGGATATCCCTCCGGTCTATGGAACCGCACCCCAGTTCCTGAGACGCGATGGCCGCCAACACCTTCTGGGTCCCAAACACCTCATGACAGCAGCCGAATGCTTTGATCTGTGGAAATACCTGATAGAGCGTCTTCACACACAAAGTCATGGGATTGGTGTAGTTGATAACCCAGGCCCCGGGACAATATTCCCTGATGGCCTCCCCGAACTCCATAAACATGGGAAGTGTGCGCAGGGCGCGCATCATGCCCCCCGGCCCCGCCGTATCGCCCACGGACTGGTAGATCCCCAGCCGCTCCGGCATGTGGACATCTGCCTCCATCTCGTCAAAGGTCTTCGGCAGAATGGAAA
>CAMWSA010000335.1 GCA_947176785.1 uncultured Lachnospiraceae bacterium | reverse complement strand
ATACCGTCCGTGCCCTTAAAGTCGCCCACGCCCACCACCAGCAGCCCCTCCGCTTTCACATAGATTCCTATGGGCGCTCCCACCGGTGTCAGTTCCTGATCCTTGATGACCTGGATTCCCACCTGTTTAAAAGGCAGGATGCCAAATATCTTCACATTCATCTGATAGCTCTGGTCTGAGCTCATCAGCATTGTCACCTGGCGGCTCAGATCAATATTGACCGCTCCCGCAGGGATATTGGACTCTTCCTGGCCGCTCACCGCCACCATCTCTCCGGTAAGAGGCACTCCCAGGTCAATGGTCTGCTCCATATCCGCTTTGATACGCAGCACAGACGGTATCTGATTATAAAGGTTGTAATAGCCCAGGCCGCCCAGTATCAGGCTGGCGCAAACCAGTACGCCACACAGGCCGCAGCGATAAGCTCTGCGGCGTCTTTTGTATTTTTTCCAGTTATCCAGAAGCGCCACCATATCCGCTCCGGCCTGATCCCGGATCGCCGCGTTTTCCAACCTTATATCTTCGTTATGAATTGTTTTTTTCCACATAAAAATCACACACTTTCCTCTGCATGCATATCTGAAGTTCGGACAAGCCAAACTCCTGCCTTATTGCGTCATGCGCGCTTGAATACATGTCATCCAAACATTCGCAAAATATACTCACGAACGTTTAGATTTTCCTTTCCGCACAGCACCTGCTGTCCGTTTGTGCAGCATGCGTTGTGCAGAAATTGGAAAATCTTAACGTCCGTCAGTATAGTCATGCAAATAGTGTGTGATTATTTTTTTGACTTTAATCAATGAAATTTATGGCTTTACAAAATTTTTAAATAAGTACTGCTTAATGCTTATGTTCCAGGGCCTGCTGACGCATCTCCCTGGCATTGCCAAGCACGGCGTCGGTCATGCCGTCGCCCCCCAACAGTCTGCCCAACTCCTGCAGGTTCTCTTCGCCCTCCAGCTGACGGATCCGGGTGATGGTGGTGTCCTTTTTGGTATCCTTCTCGATGACAAAATGCCGATCCGCCATGGCGGCTATCTGGGGCAGGTGGGTGATGCAGATCACCTGGTGGGCATGTGCCACCTTGTCCAGCTGCTCCGATACTTTCCAGGCTGTCTTTCCGCTGATACCTGCGTCGATCTCGTCAAAAATCAGCGTGTCTATATCATCCCGGCTGGCCAAGACTGTCTTGATAGCCAGCATGATCCGGGACAGTTCCCCGCCGCTGGCAATCTGGGCCAGGGGCTTTACCGCCTCCCCCGGATTGGTGGAAATCAGAAATTCCACCTCGTCCCAGCCTTTTGCACTGATGCCCTGCCCGTCCTGCACCTGAATCTGCAGCTGAACTGTCAGGAAATTCAGCCCCCGCAGAGCCTGCGTCAGTGCCTCCGTCAGAGTCCTGGCGCTGTCCCTGCGGATACGGGTCAGCTTCCTGCATGTCTGCTCCAGGGCTTTCTGAGCCTTGTTATACTG
This sequence comes from uncultured Lachnospiraceae bacterium, assembly GCA_947176785.1. Lineage (GTDB taxonomy): Bacteria > Bacillota > Clostridia > Lachnospirales > Lachnospiraceae > Acetatifactor. The sequence continues at coordinate 3,072 of CAMWSA010000335.1, read as the reverse complement.
CTGCTCCAGCTTCTGCATGTACAGGTCATAATCCGCCAGCTTCTCCAGCCTTTGGCACTTCTCCTCATACGCCTGCAATATCTGTTCCAATGTGTTGCCATACTTATCTTTCAGACGGTTGATCAGGTTCAGGCGCTCCTCCGTCTGTCGGAAATCCTGTTCGTCCCAGGTCAGACTGTCCTGATACTGGGCCATATCACGGTTAAAGTCGCTGAGCAGGCCGTCAATCTGGCCCAGCTGCTGTGCCAGCAGTTCCAGCTGCCTGTCATACTCCACAATACCGTGCATACAGCGCAGGGCTCTGCTCAAGGCGCTGCCCGCGCCCGCATCCTCATTGCCCGCGTACATCTGGGCCTCCCCCAGAGCCTCGGCAATTTTTTTGCCGTTCACCATCCTCCTGTATTCCTCTTCCAGTACCTCATCCTCGCCGGGAGTCAGGTGCGCATCCTGAATCTCCTGCTGTTCAAAGGCCAGCAGTTCCCGCTCCCTTTTCAAGGCATCCGAATCCAGTCGGTTTTCCTCCATTTCCTCCCGAAGCCTCTTAGCCTCCCGGTAACGCTCCTCCACCAGGCCCAGAGCCTCCTGTGCCGCCGGTCCCGCATAGGCATCCAGGATCTCCATATGCTTCTTTTTGTGCAGAAGAGACTGGTGTTCATGCTGGCCATGTATGTCAATCAACAACTCGGCCACCTCCCTGACCTGCCTGGCGGCGACGGATTCACCGTTGATACGGAACACATTCTTCCCTGGCTGCATCCTGCGGCTGATCAGCACCATGTCCTCCTCCAGCGGGATATCCAACTCCTGCAGTTTCCCCCGCAGCGCCCCATCCTCCGGCGGGCAGGTAAACATCAACTCCACCAGAGCGCTCTCCGCCCCCTGGCGCAGCATATCCTTGTCAAACCTGGCTCCCAGCGCCAGATTGACCGAACCGATCAATATGGATTTGCCTGCGCCGGTCTCGCCGGTCAGTATATTCAATCCTTCCCCAAATTCCACCTCTGTCTCCTCGATCAGAGCCAGATTCTTCACATGTAAGCTTACTAACATTTTTCTCTTCCTCCCGGCCCCCTCTTTTCAGGGGAGCTGTGCCCTCTTCCCGCAGCCCCCCAACTCCCTGTGTAAAAGAGACTGCCACAACAGGCATAAAGCCTGTTGCCATGCCCAAAGGACAGTATGATCAAGAATGCAGCAAATCTCGTATCCTCCCCATCAGCTTTTCCGTGTCTTCCACCGTGCGCACGGCCATCATAATGGTGTCGTCCCCGGCGATGCTGCCCACGATCTCCTGGAAATGCATGGCATCAATGGCGGCAGCCACTGCCATGGCCATGCCGGATACAGTCTTTACCACCAGGATATTCTGCGCCATATCCATGGAAGAAAAACCGTCCTTCAACACCCGGATATATTTGTCCTCCAGATGGCGGCTGTCCTCCTGCCGCAATATGGCATATTTCTGTCTGCCGCCCTCGGCAGGCACTTTATACAGGTTCAGTTCCCGAATATCCCTGGACACAGTGGCCTGGGTCACGTCATACCCCGCCTCCTTAAGCTGTCTGGCCAGTTCCTCCTGGGTGTCAATCTCCTGACGGGCAATGATCTCCAATATCGTATTGTGTCTGTTCTTCTTCAGACCCATATGTCCCTCCCCTACCTGTTATTCTGTCTCCTGCCATTTCCCTACTCCGTCTGTCGCACCTTCCTATGCAGCACGGGAAGTGCTGCCTTTTCCCTACTCTGTCTCCCGCATTTTCCTATGCAGCACGGGAAGCGCTGCCTTTTCCCTACTCTGTCTCCCGCATCTTCCTATGCAGCACGGGAAGTGCTGCCATTTCCCTACTCTGTCTCCCGCATCTTCCTATGCAGCACGGGAAGTGCTGCCTTTTCCCTACTCTGTCTCCCGCATCTTCCTATGCAGCACTTCCAGAAAGCTGACCTTGTTCACAGACAAGATCTCTGTGGTCTTCTCCGATTTTACGATCCGAATTCGGTCGCCGGTATACATGGACACCTGATGGGCCCCGTCAAAATTGGCGGTCACCTGCTGCCTCCTGCCCTCCCGTCCTTCGGGAATCTCAATCTCGATCACATCCTCCGGAGACAGGATGATACTTCTGCTGCTGAGAGTGTGGGGACAGATGGGAGTCATTATGATCAGCCGGGCGGAAGGCTCCGCTATGGGACCGCCTGCGGACAGGTTGTAACCGGTGGAGCCGGTGGGTGTGGTAATAATCATACCGTCGGCGCTGTAGTCCTTGAGGAACTGCCCGTTCACATAGATACTGAGCCTGATCACCTGCAGCGCGCCGCTTCTGGAGATGACAATATCATTCAAAGACCAGTCCTCCATGACTCTGCCGTCCTGATAAAAGATCTTGCCGTTCAGCATCATCCGGCTTTCGGACAGAACCTCCCCGGACATCAGCTGGTCCAGCGCCTCATAAAGGCATCCGGGCTCCACCTCCGTCATATAGCCCAAAGTTCCCAGATTCACGCCGATCAGGGGAATATTGGTTTTCTTCACATCCCATGCGGCCTGCAGCATGGTGCCGTCTCCCCCCAGCACGATCATACAGCAGGCATCCGCCGGGGCATGATCCTCCGTGCCCTTGTCATGATGATTCCCGTCCCCCTTATTTTGCAGAATCACCGTACATTTATGCCCGTGGGACTCCAGATAGCCGCGAATCCGCTCCGTCATAGCCATGCCCTTATCCTTGTGACAGTTGGTATAGATCAGAAAATGTTTCATCTCTGCCTCCCCGCCCGGTGCCGTCATCCCTTATCAAGGCCGACATGTGCCCGGGCCACCGTACTCTCAATGCATTCCGGCCAGTCCTGCTGCCAGGACAGGCCGCTTTTAGACGAAAGCAGTTCCTTAAGCCCTGCCTCCGCCCCCTGCTCCGTCAAATCTGCCAAATCCCGGCAGCGTATTCCGTCCTTCTGAATATGTACCAGGTACTCAATATTCCCCTCCGGCCCCTTGATGGGGGAATACTCCAGGCGCAGCACGGAAAAACCGATGGCATCGGAGAAATCTATCATCTTGTGGATCACCTCTCCATGCAC
>CAMWSA010000334.1 GCA_947176785.1 uncultured Lachnospiraceae bacterium | reverse complement strand
GTCCCCGCTGGTACACTGGGCCTCCAATTCCCGGGTCTGTATCCCCCGAATCCACAGTTCCCCGCTGGTATTGACTACCTTTATGACAGGAATCCCTGCGGGAATTCGCACGTCCAGATGAATATCTCCGCCAGGCCAGCTGGAAAACTGGGCAAATCTGGAAAAGATGTCAAAAATGGACTCCGGACCGGAGTCCCGGGTGAACTCCCTATGGTAGTCTGAACTCTTACGTTCTTTTACCCCCGCATAAAATACACCGTCCTGCTCATACTGGTAAAATTCATAGCGGATTTTCTGGGCCTTACTGCCACAGTTATCATAGTCTATTCTGATCTGGTCGTCCACCGAGGCAGTCACTTCCACATCCGCCAGCAGGCCCTCTATGACCACCGCCCGGTAAAGTTGATCATAGCTGTTGCTCTGGTTAGCCTGGTTCTCTACAATTTCCAGTTCCTGCTTCAGATCCTCCTCCGAGAACTCTTTCAGCATATCGTCGATATTGCCTAATTCCGCAATGATGTCTTCCTCTCTGCGGCCCTGCGCCAGGCCCTCGGCAAAGTGCTGTTCATAATCCTCCAGAATCTCCATCTCCAAGGCTCTGTTATAATGCTGTAGCTTCTCCCGCAATGCGTCCATATATTCTGATTTTGTCATAATTGCTCCTTTCCTGCAAATCCTTCCCTATAGCCCGTGTTTGTCAAGGGCTGGGCTTCTGTGATACCGCATCCTCAAATCCTTATCCGTTTTACCCTTTTACCAGGCGGTCCACTGCCGTCCGGAACTGTTCCCATTCCCGCAGCATGGCCTGCTGGTATTCCCTGCCCCTCTGTGTAAGCTGATAATATTTCCGGGCCGGGCCCGACTCCGATTCCACCAGATAAGTGGTTACATAGGCATCTTCCTTGAGTCTTCGCAGAATCGGGTACAGGGTTCCGCTGGCGATGGACATTTCCTCGGAGATCCGCTCCGTCAGTTCATAGCCATACTTGTCGCCGCTCACCAGCTGGGACAGTACACACAACTCCAGGGCACCCTTTTTTAACTGTGTGTTCATGTTGTTCCTCCTTTCCGTAAGCATGTTGTTACTAGACGATTGCGAAACTTCCTCTCAGCATACAGGGATTGGGCAATATATGCAAAATATGGGCGACTTGCCACTGCGTCGGAGCCCGTTTTTGTATATATTGACCGTGTTAGGTCGTTTTCTAACACAAATCCCGTCACTTGCGGTAAGAGTTTCGCAATTACCTAAGTATGTTGTTGCAGAGTTCCGCATTTTCCTATACCTTGATTTATATAGAAGATTGTATCACATGCTATTGTTTAATGCAATATACTTGGGTAAAAAAACAGACCTTCCTGCGTTATCCCGGCATATCCGTCCTTTAGCCAGCCGTTGGCCCTGCTCACGTTCTCTATTGAACGCCTGTTGCTGCCCTCCCATGCCTGCTGCCTGCAAATATGGTTCCTCTTCTTCATGCTGTCCTGCTTTTTCATATCCTTTGCTCCTTTCGTGTCATACTCTCGATTAGGCGATTGCGAAACTCCCTTTCCGGGAACAGTGGATGGGCAATATATACAAAATAAGGACGACTTGCCACTGCATGAAGCAAATTTGTGGAACAAATCTACTTCCAAGCCCATTTTTGTATATATTGACCGCCACGTCACTTGCGGAGAACGTTTCGCAAGTGTCTGCATACTCTCGAACGGTTATATTTTCTTTCCTGCGCAGAACATGGTGTCTGATTATGCGTCATGTGCTGTACAGGGATTGGGAATCTTGGCGCTCGTCAGTATAGGGATCCACATTTTTCCATCCAACACACAGGGCCGTTCATCAATAGAGGGTCGTTCCGGTGTGTTTCTTCCTTTATGTAGATGAGTATATCACAAGCTATTATATATTGCAATATACTAAATGAATTTTTTTTGGATGCCCACATTCTGATTTGCGCCTGTGCTATACTAACAGCCGCCAAGATTTCCCTTCCCGCCTGGCACATGTTGGCCGATTACACAGCATGTGACGTGCGGAAAGGGAAAAATCTTAGCGGCCCTCTGTATAACGATTGGTTCTTTCTCCTGTCCGGGGATTCTGCCAAATTTTGTTTTGCCAAAGCATCACATTTCCTGCAAAATGATACTAACGGTTATGCGGGGCGGCGGCAAAAAGCCCTTCCAGCCAGGTATGGGCCAGATTGATCCAACCGGCGCACTCCGGCTGGACACAGTTGCCGTCCGAGGTCTGTGTGAGGGCCGTAGCCAAAGCCAGTCCATGGCCGCCGCGAGGGTACATGTGGAACTCCGTGGGGATACCTGCCCTGCGCAGAGCGCTTACCAGCAGCAGGGAATTTTCTACCGGTACGGACTGGTCCTCATAGGTGTGCCAGATAAAAGCGGGCGGCACATCGCCGTTCACCTGCTTCTCCAGAGAAACCTGTTCCAGCAGTTCCTCCCGCCTGGGCAGGTCCCCGATCAGGCTCTCAAAGGACCCCCTGTGGGCGAACTCCCCGGAAGTGATCACCGGGTAGCACAGCAGCAGGCCATTGGGGCGCAACAGGCTATGCCCCGGATCTGTATCCATAATACCGGTGCGCTCTCTGAGCCAGTCCCTGTTCCAAAACATGGCAAAGCTGGCTGCAAGATGTCCCCCTGCGGAGCAGCCTTGGATCACAAGCTTATCTGTGTCCACATGCCATTGTTCTGCGTGTTCCCGAATCAGCTTCACACTGGCGGCCAATTCCAACAGCGCCGTGGGATACCGGGATGGGGCGCAGGAATATCGCAGTACTGCCGCATGATAACCCATAGCCAGAAACTGAAGGGCCATGGATTCCGCCTCCCTGTCAGAGGTATACGCATACCCGCCTCCGGGACAGAGCAGCATAAGCGGCCTCTCCCGCAGGGCCAGCGAATCCGAATAGTCCTGTATATAAGTGATCAGACGGGCATCGGGGGAAGACCCTTCCACCTGTAATGAAAAAACCGTGTGTATCATTTTTTCCCTCCCAAATCAAATATTAGTATGCCTTGCCCCAATATACCATCTTTTTTGCAGGCTTGTCGCAGCAGACACAGGTGTCGGCCAGATGCTCCTGGGCAAAGGGCATGCAGCGGCTGGTGACGCTCATTTTCTCCTTGATCAGATCTTCGCATGTCTGGTCGCCGCACCACATGGCCTTGACAAAACCGGTCTTCTCCGCGAATATCCGCTGAAATTCCTCAAAGTCTCTGGCTTCATAGGTGTGGGCATCCCTGTGCGCCCTGGCCCGCTCCAGCATTTCCCTCTGAATGGTCTCCATCAGCTCCCCGGCCTTCTCCTCCAGATGCTCCAACTCCACCTCCAGCTTTTCTCTGGTATCCCGGCGGCAGATCACGCACTTTCCGGCCTCAATATCCTTGGGGCCGATCTCTATGCGGATCGGATATCCTCTCATCTCGGCCTCCGCAAACTTGTATCCGGGTGTCTTGTCCGTATCATCCACTTTCACCCGGAAATCCCCCTTCAGACGATCCCGCAGTTCATATGCCTTGTCCAGTACCCCCTCCTTCCTTTGTTGGATGGGTACAATGCATATTTGAATGGGAGCCACTCTGGGAGGCATCACCAGCCCCTCGTTATCGCCATGAACCATGATAATGGCACCAATCAGGCGGGTAGTCATCCCCCAGGAGGTCTGATGTACATACTTTAAGGTATTGTCCCTGTCGGCGTACTGGATCTCAAAGGCACGGGCAAAGCCGTCTCCAAAATTGTGGCTGGTGCCGGACTGAAGCGCTTTGCCGTCATGCATCAGGGCCTCGATGGTATAGGTGGCCACCGCCCCGGCAAATTTCTCCTTCTCCGTCTTCCGGCCCCTGATCACTGGGATCGCCAGCACTTCCTCGCAGAAATCAGCATACACATTCAGCATCTGAATGGTTCTCTCCTCCGCCTCCTGGGCCGTGGCATGGGCCGTGTGCCCTTCCTGCCACAGGAATTCCCTGGAGCGCAGGAAGGGTCTGGTCTCCTTCTCCCAGCGCACCACGGAGCACCACTGGTTATATACCTTGGGTAAGTCCCTGTAAGAGTGGATGTCGTTTTTGTAAAAATCGCAGAACAGGGTCTCCGAGGTAGGGCGCACGCACAGGCGCTCCTGCAAGGGCTGTAAACCGCCATGGGTCACCCAGGCCACCTCCGGCGCAAAGCCCTCCACATGATCCTTCTCCTTTTGGAGCAGGGATTCGGGAATAAACATGGGCAGATATACATTCTGCACCCCTGTCTCCTTGAACCGGGCATCCAGCTGCTGCTGGATCAATTCCCAGATTGCGTAGCCCGCAGGCTTGATCACCATACAGCCCTTGACGCTGGTGTAATCAATCAGTTCCGCTTTCTTCACCACGTCCGTGTACCATTGCGCGAAATCCTCCTCCATGGAGGTAATCGCTTCCACCATTTTTTTGTCTGCCATAATTTTTCTCCTTATTTGAGTTCCGCATATTCCCTACATGCTCACATACCTGGTGAGCAACATCCGGCCGCTTTGGCGTCCGTATGTTGCTCTGTGCGCCTTC
>CAMWSA010000333.1 GCA_947176785.1 uncultured Lachnospiraceae bacterium | reverse complement strand
CGGTAAGCCTGGGGAATACCGCTGTCTGGATCATGGGAAAAATCTTTAATATGCAGTTCATAGATAATGTTCTCCACAGGACGCCCGGGGGCACGGTCCGTCTCAAAGCCTTCCGGATTGGTACGCCCCAGGTCCACCACCATACTGCGGTAGCCATTGCAGCCGCAGCCTACGGCATAGGGATCCGCCGTCCGGCAGAATTCACCGTCTGTCCAGAGGCGATAGTCGTAATAACAGCCGTGATGATCCCCCTCCAGACGCCGGTGCCAAACCCCCTGATCCGCCTTCTCCATTTCCAGTATCCGGGAAGGCTCTGTCTCGCGGCCCCCGTCTCCATACAGACACAATTCCACTCTGTCCGCAAAAGGAGCCCACAATTTAAAGTCCGTCTTCTGAGACGTACATACCGCCCCCAGATCATTCCCCTCATAAGCATTTTTTTCGTCAAACTCCTTGGAATATTGAAATCCAGCCATGCTTAACTCCCATCCGCCTGTTTGGTCAGGCATCCACAGTATCATTCGATAGGACAAAAAGAGGGCCGCTGCAAAACAAAGGTACTTATTTTCGCAGCGGCCCCGCCTCTCGCAGAACCTGTCAAGACTAATGTAGCGTCTCACTCCTTTTCAGACCGGAGGGCCCGCAGGAATGAGAAAAAATGAATCCCTGTATTACCCCTTGACAGCTCCCGATAACCCTTCCACGTAACATCTCTGTGTCAATACGAACAGGATAGAGATCGGGATGGATATCAATACGCAGCCCGCATAGAATTGCGTATAGAAGGTCTCTACATATTCTTTCTCCAGCATGGTCCAGAGACCGATGGCAATTGTATAGTACTTGGTGTCATTTCCCATGATAACCTTGGCAAAAATGTAATCCACCCAGGGGCCCATGAAAGTAGTGATCAGTGTATAAGTGATAATCGGCTTGGACATGGGGATCGTCACATGGATGAACGTATCCCATTTGGTGGCCCCGTCGATATAGGCCGCCTCGTCTATGGTTTTCGGTATGGTGTCAAAAAATCCCTTTGCCATGTAGAAACCAAGTCCCGCGCCTCCCGAATATACCATCACCAGCGCCACCTGCTTCAACACACCCGTCTCCAGGAAACCCAATCCCTTTAAGATGTAGTACACGGCGATCATGGACATGAAGCCGGGGAACATGCCCAGGATCAGGGCAATATTCATAAAGGGCTTACGCATCTTAAATTTCAGGCGGCTCATACAGAAGGACACACACAACACGAAAAAAGCCGCGATGATCGTACTGAAAATAGCGATTACCAGGGTATTGGTAAACCACCGGAAGAAGTCAATCTGACTGGTGGGCTTAAACAGGTTGGCATAATTATCCAGCGTAAAGCCCCTGGGCCAGATGTAACTCTTGTAGGAGCCGCTCTCCTTCCTGAAGGAGGTCAGCAGTACATAAAATATGGGCAGGACCCAGATAAAGCTGAGTATGGCCAGCAATATATGCACAAATGTGTTGGTAATAAATCTCTTCGCTTTCATTATTGGAATGCCCCCTCATCTTTGTAGGAACCGGTATGCCGGTAGGTCAACAGTGACAGAGTAGCCAGAATAATGAACACCAGAATACCAATTACGGCACCCAGATTGTAGTCCTTCTGCGTGATGGTCAGACGGTACAGCCAGGTGACCAGCAGGTCCGTCTTGCCCGCGTAGTAGTAATCCAGAGTGTCAGGCCCGCCGCCGGAGAGCAGGAAGATTACGTTAAAGTTGTTGATATTGCCTGTAAAGGACGTAATCAGGTTGGGCGTCATGACAAATACGATATATGGTATAGTGATCTTGCGGAATATTACGAATGCGCTGGCACCGTCAATCTTGGCCGCCTCATACAGATCCGCCGGAATATTCTGTAAAATACCCGTAGTGGACAGCATGGTAAAAGGAATACCGATCCACAGGTTGATGCAGATAATGGTTATCTTGGCCAGCGTGGGATCCGTAAAGAACGGAATGGACTCCGTCGTGCCAATCATGCCCAATTCCCGCAACAGCACGTTTACCGGGCCGTTGGCATTGAAAATGGTTCTCATGCTGAGCAGGGATACGAACTGGGGCACCGCAATGGACAGCACAAACATAAATCTCCAAAATCCCTTGATCCTTGTGCCCTTGCGATTGATCAGCAGCGCCAGGATGATACCCAGAATAAAGCAGCTGAAGGTGGCAAATACAGCCCAGATCAGCGTCCACCCCAGCACCGGCCAGAAGGTAGCGGCCAGCTTGCTTCCCTGGCCCAGCATGGTCTTGAAGTTATCCAGCCCCACCCAGCCGAACAGGTTTCCGGGGGGCTGATGCTCATGGTCATAGCTGGTAAACGCAATCAGGATCATAAAAATCAATGGAACAATCGTGAAAATAATAATGCCGACGATCGGAAGCGCCAGCAGCCCTGTGTGAATATTCTCCTCACGAAGGGAGAGCAGGTCGTCCTTGATACCGGGGAGCTGCATCCCCCGCTCCTTGCGCAGCTGCGTGCAGTAGGCGCTCTTTGCAGACATGCAGGCTATAAAGATAATAGCCAGCGTAAGTACAATGGTGATTACACCATATAACAGGAACAACATGGAGTTGTCGCCGGTGGTATACTCATAGATCCCCAGAGCCTCGTTGTAGGTCTGTCCCTGTTCTTTGGTTCCCAGGGTAGTAAAGTTCCCGATGGCACTTATGCCAAATGTCACCATGTAATAGATATAGGCAATCTCGATTGCCAGGAATATCAACCCCCGCACAATCTGTTTATTCAAAATATTTCCGAGGCCAAAGACAAAAAGCGAGCCTTTTGTGAGCGCATTTCCTTTTGCGATTGCCTCACCGACGCTTGCATCGCTGGGTCTCCCGGAAGTTGTCTGCAGTTTGTTCTTCTTCAAAGCCCCCATACGGAACCTCCTCATATTTTAGGGGAGATAAGGAAACCGGCAGGGTTTCCTTATCTCCAAATCGCAGTATCGCGGTTGTTATACCAACGACCGCTGAGATTTTCCAATTCCGGGGCGGCACATGCTGCTTAATCTGGCAACATGTGCCGGCCAGGACAGAAAAACCAATCAGCCGTAAGTATATTTCTTACTCGGTCATGGCCTTTACAAAAGTATCCAGCTTCTCCTGCACATTATCCTTGTTGATCTCACCGCTTCTGATCTCGGTGGGGATGGCACCTGCGTAAGTCCAGTATCTGGAAGAGAACACGCTGTGGGAGGGCTGCATTACGCTGGCCTCATTGGATTCCTTCACAATAACTGCCGCCAGAGGATCGGAGGTAACTGCCTCACTGGCACCTACGGTAATATTGGTGGGAACCTGAGCAGATTTCTCATAGCGCAGAGTCTGATTCTCCTCGTTGCCCAGGAAGGTAGCAAAGGCAACAGCCGCCGCCATATTCTTGGAGTGCGCGTTCACACCGATACACTTGGAGCCGTAGAAGCCCAGCAGCTGGTAATCGTTTCCGTCGGGATTGAAGGTGGGGATCACGCCGATGCCCATATCGTCACCCAGGATGTTCTTGTAGGTGTCATAGTTCCAGGAACCGTCAAACCACACGCCCAGTCTGTGATCCTCAATCAACTCGCTGACTGCGATCTCGCCGTCGTAAGCACATTTCGGGTTGTTGATCAGGTCAATCAGATAATTGGTAACGGCCACGCCGGTCTCATTGTTCCAGTTTACGCCTGCTTCCAGATCGTTCCCCTCGGGGCCAAACACGGTCAGTCCGGCACCATAGTAGTATGCGCCAAGCTTCCAGCCGCCAGCAGACTCGAAGTAATAATTGTATACATTGTCGGCAGTTTCCTTGGCCATGATCTTCTCCAGGGAAGTCACATCGCTCTCGTCCATGATTGTCTTGTCATAGAACATAAAGAATGTATTGTGGGTAAAGGGAATCGCATAGGTTGCGTCGCCCACCATGGCAGTGGCCTGGACGGATTCAGCGATGGTCTCTTTAACCAGCTTCTCCGCATCGCCGCCCAGCTGTGCGATAGCTCCCGCGTCCACCAACTCAATCAGCTGGTCGGAGGCAAACAGGAATACATCCGCCGCTGCGTCCACATCCTTGAGTATCTCTGTCTTGGCTGTATCCTCACCTACGATCTCTGTAGTCCAGGTGATGTTCCACTCGGGATGCGCCGCTGCAAACGCCGCCTGCTGCTCCCCAATAATGCCGCTGTCCACCTGGTTCTGAGGGCACCATACCTTCAGGGACACGTCCGTCACCTCACCGGTGCTGCCGCCCTGCGCACTGCTGTTGTCTGCGCTGCTGTTGCCTACGCTGCTGTTGCCTGCACTGCCACTGTCGCCGTTGCCGCTGTCATTGCCACAGCCCGCCAGCAGGGAAACGGATAATGCCATTGCCAAAGTGCATGCCAGAACTTTCTTTTTCATAAATGTTGTCCTCCTTTTTACATAATCCCGAAACAAGTTTCGGTAAGTTGTTCCTCCCTAAATTACCACAGATGAACAGATAAGTCAATAACTGTTTTTGTGATATTTTACACATATGCACGGTTGTTTTAGTGTCTATTGTGCAA
>CAMWSA010000332.1 GCA_947176785.1 uncultured Lachnospiraceae bacterium | reverse complement strand
CATGGCCTTCCCCATCCTCATGATGGTGGTCATGGCCTTCCCCATCCTCATGATGATGCCCGCAGCTGCACACACCGTTCTCATCATAGTGATGATGATGCTCATGCTCTCTGGCATGCTCCAGCATCTCTTTCATCATATCGTCCAGATTATCCACCCCTTCAATAGTCTCCAGGATTACCTTGCCCTCCAACTCCTCCCATGGCGTGGTGATAACAGTGGCCTTTGGATTGTGCTGACGGATCAGTTCCACCGCCGCCAGTAGTTTCTCCTGAGACACATTTCCTGTCCTGCTTAAGATAATCGTCCCTGCATGTTCGATCTGATTGATAAAGAATTCCCCGAAATTCTTAATATACATCTTGCACTTGGAGGCATCCACCACCGCCACAGCACTGTTGACCCTCACCTCCAGATCAGCGGCCACATTCTCCACCGCCTTCACCACGTCGGAGAGCTTTCCAACGCCGGAAGGCTCAATCAGCACCCGCTCAGGCTTATAGGTAGTCAACACCTCTTTCAGGGACGCGCCAAAATCCCCCACCAGAGAACAGCAGATACAGCCGGAATTCATCTCCTTGATCTCAATTCCTGCATCCTTTAAAAATCCGCCGTCAATACCGATCTCGCCAAACTCATTCTCAATCAGCACCACCTGGGTGTCCTGCAGCGCCTCCTTTATCAGCTTCTTAATCAATGTGGTCTTGCCCGCTCCCAAAAAGCCGGATACAATATCAATCTTTGTCATGCTTCATACTCCCTTCCTTATATTATAGCCTCTCGGAATCTTTAAGCCCTATTTCATGGGGCTTCTAATATTCCAGTCTTATGGATTCCCCCACTTATTACGGATCATACGAATCAAAAGCCGCCATTTTCCGCCAAAAGATTCCGAGATACTATATTTTAACTGTTCCGCATCCACCTTCCCGGTACCATTCCTGACATAACAATTCCGGTCCTGCCGCAGGGCCAGTAATTGTTATGGGTACTATATGGGCAGATGCTGTTAAAAATGATCCGTAACCACTATTTTTTATTGTCTAACAAATCCTCGTGCTTGTCAATATCTCTAAAACTGAAAAATATTAATTATTCTCTGTTAGCCTCCATCACGCTCCAGGGCAGCACTGCGACCTGATCTGCCTCATTGCTGCCACAGAGAATACCCACCAAAATGCCCTCCTGGGTAAACACACCACCGCCAGAAACACCAGGGATGGCATAGGCATGGCCCAACAACATATAATTGTCAAAATATTCTATATAAATCCAGGGATCCACCACACTGCAGCCATAGACACGATCTGCGGCCTCCTCTATGGAGCCCATAATCCACAGCGGCTGTTCTGCCTTAAGCTGCTCGCAGGTCTCCCTGTCCTGCTGAGCCACCTGCCAGGCTATGTCCTGAACCGTTATCTCCTGTAAAGATACCTCCAAAAAGGCCACATCCACCTGGTCAGAGGCATACGTCAGATAAGCTGCCACTGGATCACCCTGGTCAAACTGCACTGTCATAGGGCTATTGTCCTGCGTCACATGAGCCGCTGTGGCAATCACCAGCACATCCTCATAGACGGTCCAGATTACACCACTGCCCAGATATTTGGGGCCCTGAATCTGCACTGTCACCTGCCGGAGATACCGCTGTGTGTCCTCCTGTTTGAGTCTATCGCCTGATTCCGTCCACGCTGCGGGACCTCCAGGTGCCTGTGGGTCCACATCCAAAGCCTCCCCCGTCACCTCCTCTTCACGCCATTCCCTCTCTGCGGTCCGCCTATGGTCCACTTCCGAATCGCCACAGGCTGTCAGCATACAGGTCAAAATGGATATAATCAACCACACCGGGAGATTTTTTATATCACTAATTTCCTCTCTTATGCAATTCATAATTTCCTCATTCCTGCATTACGCAAGTCTACCCATGTTATGGCGTTAATGCCTGTTTGACCATCATAACAAAAACCCCAGTATTCATAACAAATACTGGGATTTGAGCATAAGCAGAACGATAAGCCGGGTTATGTCGTTGAGCGATCATCTATCTAGGACACCTGTTGCCAGGTGCCTCCAGCAACCTACCTGAAAGCAGACCGGGCAAGCCTATAGCTTTCGTTTCGGTTTTGCTTCGGATGGGGTTTACATGGCTCCGCCTGTTACCAGACGGACGGTAGTCTCTTAAGCTGCCTTTCCACCCTTACCAGGAACTGACTGCAAAGCGGCCTGTTCCATGAAAAATACTTTGTACTTTTCCATACTGTCATTTTCATGACAGTGGCGGTATATCTCTGTTGCACTGGCCTTGGAGTCGCCTCCACCGGACGTTATCCGGCATCCTGCCCTGTGAAGCCCGGACTTTCCTCACCCACGCTGGCGTGGCTGCGATCGCCTGTCCTACTTATATCTTCAAATCATACCACAAACCGAACTATTTGGCAACAGCCTGAGATTATGATTTCTGTCACTTGGGCACAGGAATTTGCCGCTCAAGCTCCTCGATGGATTGAACCCTGGCTGCCAGCTTATGCCATTTTCTCAGGACTTCCAAATCTTTCTGATCAGAAATCATCACCTGCAGGTATTCCGGAATAGTGCCGATCTCTTCAAGCAATTCCAGGATATCTTCCACCTTTCCCTCTGTTCTCCCTTCTTCCCGTCCCTCTGCCTTCCTTTCCGCTCTACTAACATTCCAAACAGCACTATACCCTAAAGCAGCTTCCTCCTACAAACTCCCTGCAAATGGAATTCTTAGGCAGTTCCTCGCTGCTGATACCCAGGAAATACTCCAAAAACTTAAGCAGTCTCTTTGCCTCATAATACTCCGGCTGATCCTTCTCTATATGGAACAACAGGGGTTCCGCATACTGTTTCAGCGCCGCCAGTTCATAGATTGTAGCGGAGTTGAACATCACATCCGCCTCCTCCTGGAAGGGGAAAATGTACTCCTCCTCCCCCCGGCGCACGGAGGGCCACATCTGGATGGTCCTCTGGGCGGAGGCTCCCCTGGTCCTGGCATCCCGCACCAGTCTGCGCAGCAGTCTGCCATCCGTGGTGGGAATCCGGTTGTGAGCATCCACATTCAGGTTGATCAGGGCGCTGATATAGATCTTAAACTTACTCTCCTCCGGCAGGGCATAACTCATCTTTGGATTCAGTCCGTGGATGCCCTCAATGACAAGCACATCCTCCTTGCCCAGCTGCATATAATTACCGTTAAACTCCCTGCGGCCGATCTTAAAGTTAAATTCGGGGATTTCTACCCGTTCCCCCTTCAGCAGCTTGACCATGTCATCATTAAACCGCTTCACGTCAATGGCCTCTAAGCATTCAAAGTTGTAATCGCCGTTCTCGTCTCGCGGCGTGTCCTCCCTGTTTACGAAATAGTTATCCAGTGCCACAGGATGGGGCGTCATACCCAGTGTCCTCAGTTGAATGGATAGCCTATGGGACAAACTGGTTTTTCCTGACGAAGAAGGTCCCGCAATCATAATAAATTTCACACCCTGGCGGGATGCAATCTCCCTGGCAATCTCACTGATCTTCCGCTCCTGTTCCGCCTCCTGCACCAGGATCAGGTCGCTGATGGAACCACTGCAGATCTGATCATTCAACTCGCCCACTGTCTCAATGCCGATCTCATGCCCCCACTGGGCCGAAGCCTTCAATGTCTCAAATAGTTTTCTTCTCTCAATCAGCGGTTTCACCTGTGTGGGATTCTTTTGATCCGGCAAAACCAGCATAAAACCCTCATCATAAGCCTGCAAATCATACCATTTCACATAGCCTGCATTGGGCAGCATAAAACCATAATAATAGTCATAATAGCCGTCCATCTCATAGACATTTACAAAGGAACTGCGGCGATAGCGAAATAACTCGGTCTTGCCTGTCATACCCTTTGTCCGGAACAGTTCTATGGCTTCATCCAGAGGATAGGACTTCTTGCGGAAGGGCATGGCCATAGCCTGCAGTTCGTCCATTCGGGCCTTGATCCGCTCCGCATTCTCCCTCGTGGCGGCAATTTCCCCGCCGGTGCTGATATAAGTACCGTTACCCACCGCAAATTCCAGGCGGCACATGGCGGCAGCCCTCTCTCCCATGATGTCATAGATCGCCTTCAAGCAAAGCATTGTGGCAGAGCGCACATAGGTCTTGTGCCCCACCGCATCCTTCAGGGTAAAAAATTTCAGCCTGCATTCCTTATTGGCATGCTTGAACAATTCTCTGAGCTTGCCATCCACACTTACCAGGGCGATCAATCCCTCATACTGCTCCTGATACGGTGCCGCAATCTGCTCGTAAGTAATCCCCTGGGGATATTCCTGTACCTGTCCCAATACTTCTATTTTCATCCTTAATGCCCCTTTCCTATTTGAGTACCGCATATTCCCTCCAGCCGCACAGGCCAGTTGATCCAAGTCAGCCCGCTTCAGCCGTTCTGACATGGATCAGTGTGGCTTCCGGGAATATGCTGTTTAATACCTTTTTTGAGTACCGCATATTCCCTCCAGCCGCACAGGCCAGTTGATCCAGGTCAGCCCGCTTCAGCCGTTCTGACATGGATCAGTGTGGCTTCCGGGAATATGCT
>CAMWSA010000331.1 GCA_947176785.1 uncultured Lachnospiraceae bacterium | reverse complement strand
CTGCATGCACTGTGGAGAAAAGGGCTGCGGCAGAAGGAAATTCTATGATGACAGCGACGATCTGGTGGTGGAGGACCTGTCGGAGGCAGAAGGTGCGGAATAAATACTCTGAATAAGGAGATTGAGATGGAAACAGTGAAAGAATTACTTGTCATATTGATCGGCTCTTCGCTGGTGAGCAATGTGGTCTTGAGTCAGTTCCTGGGTCTGTGCCCCTTTCTGGGAGTTTCCAAAAAGACCAACACCGCGGCGGGCATGGGAGTGGCCGTGATCTTTGTCATCACTTTGGCCAGCGCAGTGGCAGGGCTGATGTACCGCTTCATTCTGCAGCCCTTACATATCGAATATTTGCAGACCATCTGCTTTATTCTGGTGATTGCGGCGCTGGTGCAGTTTGTGGAAATGTTCCTGCGCAAGGCCATGCCGGCGCTGTATGAGGCGCTGGGGGTATATCTTCCCCTGATCACCACCAACTGCGCGGTGCTGGGGGTGGCCCTGACCAATGTGCAGAAGGAATACGGCATACTGACAGGGATCGTCAACGGTTTTGCCACGGCGGTGGGCTTTACCGTGGCCATTGTGATCCTGGCCGGCCTGCGTGAGAAGATGGAACACAATGATATTCCGGAATCCTTCAAGGGCATGCCCGCAGTACTGCTTACCGCAGGGCTGATGGCCATTGCCTTCTGCGGGTTCTCCGGATTGTTATAGCAGATTCCCGGAATTCTTAATTGGAGGTGCGTCATGATTACAGGAATCCTTATTGCGGCGGGCATCGTTGGGGCAATCGGTATCTTTATCGGGTTGTTCCTGGGCGCTGCCGGTATCAAATTCAAGGTGGAAGTGGACCCCAGGGAGGAAGCGGTGTTGGGCGTACTGCCCGGCAATAACTGCGGTGGCTGCGGCTATGCGGGCTGCTCCGGCCTGGCGGCGGCCATTGCCAGGGGGGAGGCACCGGTGAATGCCTGCCCTGTGGGCGGTGACAAGGTTGGAGCGCAGGTGGCTCAGATCATGGGAGTCGAGGCAGAGGCTGCGATACCCATGGTGGCTTTCGTGCATTGCCAGGGGGATTGCGACAAAACCAGCCAGGACTACAAATACAGTGGTGTGGAGGATTGCCGGATGCTGCCTTTTGTGCCAAACGGCGGCCCCAAATCCTGCAACAGCGGCTGCCTGGGGTATGGCACCTGTGTGAAAGCCTGTCCCTTTGACGCCATCCATATTGTGAATGGTGTCGCCAGGGTGGATAAGCAGAAATGCCGGGCGTGCGGAAAATGTATTGCCGTATGCCCCAAGCATTTGATCTCCCTGATTCCCGCCGATGCGAAGGAGGTGGTGGCCTGCAGTTCGACGGACAAGGGGCCGGTGACTATGAAGGCATGTACTGCAGGGTGCATCGGCTGCAGCCTCTGCGTCAAAGCCTGTCCTGCGGCTGCGGTCAGGGTGGAGAATTTTCACGCCGTTATCGACCATGAGAAATGTGTGTCCTGTGGGGCCTGTATGGAAAAATGTCCCAAGAAAGCCATTATTATCAATGAGTAGCCCGCAGACAGAGAAAGCGGACGAACCCACGAAGAGGAAAGTAAGATGAAACTGCCCGACGATTACAAAGATAAATCAGGAATGACGCCCACGATTGTTTCCACCATTGTGGCGGTCAGCATGTTTGTGCTGATCATTCTGCTGGTAGTACTCTATGTCAATCATAAGCAGAATCCCCCCCGGCGGTATGCGGATGCGCAGCCCGCGCCTGTGGCGGGTACAGTGGTGGAAAGCTATCCGGATACTGCGGATTTGATCGGGGACAATACCCTGACTCCGGACGATCTTGACTTTTGGGATAAATACCCGGAGGAGACCCCGGAGCCGGAGAAGGCGCAGGAAACTCCTGCGCCCCAGGAAAATGACCCGTCCACGGATGGCAAGCACACGCTGGTGGTGGATGGGGATGGGAAGGAAGAGTGGGTGCTGATCAGCCCCTATCTGCCCAAGCATGAATATGATTTCACACAGCTGGTCTGCCAGTCGGATCTGATGAAATACTACCAGGATGGCAGGCAGGTGTCCTTCGTTGGGGTGGATATTTCCAAGGCGGAGGGTTATGTGGACTACAATAAGCTGAAGAAGGCCGGAGTGGACTTCGTGATGCTCCGGGTGGGTGCCCGGGGCTACAGCAGCGGCCAGCTGGTGATAGATGAATACTTTTCCGATAACATTAAACGTGCCTCTGACGCGAAGCTGGAGATTGGGTTATATTTTTTCTCTCAGGCCATAACAGAGGCGGAGGCCATCGAGGAGGCGCTGGTAGTAATACAGCAGCTGCAGGGCTACACTGTCAAATATCCCATTGCTTTTGATATGGAGTATATAGACAATGACACCTGCCGGGTGGAGGCGCTCAGCCGGGCGGAAAAGACCACGATTGCCAAGGCTTTTCTGGATACCATTCGGTTTGGCGGGTATGAACCCATGCTCTATGGGGATAAGTACTGGCTGATCAAGCAGGTTGACCTGTCCAAGCTGACGGGTTACGACATATGGCTGTCCCAGCAGGAGGATGTGCCTGACTACCCATATCGTTTCAGCATGTGGCAGTATGACAGGCAGGCTTCCATAGACGGGATCTCCGGCAATGCCAGCCTGAACATCAGTTTTATAGATTATTCGGAAAAATAGCGGACGATTTTTGAGGAAACGGACAATGCAGAATAGATTTCCGCATAGGCGGCGGGAGAGATTCCCTCCACATAGTTGCGGAGAAAATTCTTGCGAAGTCCGTTTTTTTCCAGAATGTCGGCGGCCTTGTTGTAGGCGATGGCAGCCTCTGTGACGGTGTCATACACCCCCACTTTGTAATAGCCGTTCACATGGATACGGACGCTGTAGCGGCAGACCCCCCGGTCCGTGACAGCGCGGACGCCATGGTAGGTATTGCGGATACACAGGTTTTCCCGACGGAAATCCGTGGAGTCGCCGTTTAAAAAGTCATAATCTACACCGGGCACGGCATAACTCTTGATGCCGTAGCGGGAGGCGATGTTGACCTGCATGCCATAGTCGGCCACAAAATAGTGGCTGCCCCTGCGCATGATCTTGTGGGAAGCATAGTAGAACAGGTCATCGGTGTCGAACTTCAGCACATGGCTGGGCGACATATAGTAGTAAAAAAAGCGGGGCCGGATATAGATGGGGGTTCCCAGATAGATCCCGTTGTCCCGGAAATTCAACAGAACCACCCATTTCTCAAAGTTCAGGACCGATGTGGGGCGGTAATCATCCAGGGTCATCCGAGAACCCTCCGCAATCAGCCGGGAAGCAGTGCGGTAGGCCAGGTGCGCCAGAAGCGCATCAGAATAACTGCCCAGGCTGATATGCCTGCGCCGGTAGGTGAGGGAAGAGCGATAGTAAATCTCCCCGTTTTTCCGTCTGGCCTGATATACCCCCTCCATATGCGCTGTATCTGCCATTCTGTCCCACCTTTTTGTCTCTGTCCTATTTGTCCTTATCTGGATGTCTCCAATATTTCAATCACCTTCTCGATGGCGGGGAACAGTTTGCTGTCGTAGCGTTCCACCGCTTCCATGACCAGTATATCGGCATTTCGTATGCTCTCGACTACCTCATCGGGATAATCCGTGCGGTTGTCCGAGGTTTCCCTGTAGGTTATGACGCAGTGCGAAAAGTCTTTTGCCAGATAGTCAATCATGAAGCAGCGGAAGGAATCGCCGATCAGTACAAATTCCGTGTCGTTCCCGCAGTCGGACCGGGCTGAGTAGATGCTCATGGGCTGGAGGTCGCCCTGGACCTCCGTGAGGGTGACTTCCGGTCTGTAACGGATGGCATAGTCCTCTTCGGCAGGATACTGGGAGGCATCCAGCCCCCCCAGAATCAACAGATCGCTGGTAGTGGCGGCGCATCGGGTCACCTCCAGATCCCGCAGGTCAGTGACGGGAAGTCCCAGGGCTTTATACAGAGCCTGTGTACCAATGTAGGACCCGGCATGGTTCCAGTGGGTGTCATATTGGTGGTAGGTCTGCCAGTCGGCGGCGGCCTGCCGCAATTCAGACAGAGGATAGATGATCGGTACATCGGAGTGTTCCCGGACATAATCCACAAATCGTTCCGTGCGCCGGTAGCTGTCCTCTATCACATAAGAGGGCATATATTCCGAATATACCTGCTCCTTGTTGGGCAGAATTATGAATTGCAGCTGAATATCCCTCTCACTGCACAATTTTTGCAGCTGTACCATTAAACCCAGGTAGTATGCCATCTGTTCCTGCTCCATGGCATTGGAACCCCTGTAATAGGAGATGCTGTCATCCCCGGCATAGAACAGCCAGTTATCTCTTCCCAGAAGCACGATATCCCCCACGATCTGAGGGGCGAGGAAGGTTTCACTGTCTGCTCTGTAAATCAGCCTGGTAAGCCGCTCCTGCAGATGATCCCCATAGACCCTCTCCAGAGCGCCGGAGAACTTCTGCTGCCAGGAGATCAATGTGCTGCGGAAGGGGGCGTTGTCGTCATAGTATGCCTGTATCTTATACACATCATCGAGCCCACGAGAGATCTCAGGATGTGGTATGCCGTCTT
>CAMWSA010000330.1 GCA_947176785.1 uncultured Lachnospiraceae bacterium | reverse complement strand
TGCGCCCGGTTTTACAGGGGTTTGGGGGCGGTCAGCCACCAACAAGCACGCGCCGGGTATATACCGGCGCATTGCTTGCCAAGAGCATACACATCCAATATTGTGATACAGCAATTTTTCTGCTATAATGGCTGTCAGTAGTCGATATTGCTTAAATAGAAAGTAAAATTCTATATCAACCATTGAGGAACATACAGAACTACACTATATAGAAAAGAGAAATTTGTTTCCCATTCTAACATAAATGATAGGAGATCGCCATGCGGATTTTAATTGTTGAGGATGAAATAGAGTTATTGCATGATATAGCCAAGGGATTGACTTTGAAAGGCTATGCTGTGGATCAGGCGGATAACGGAAGAACCGGGTATCAGATGGCTGTTGATGAGGAGTATGATTTAATTGTGCTTGATCTGAATTTGCCGGGGATGGACGGCTTTTCGATTTTGAGGGAGCTTCTTCAAGAAAACCCCCAAACAAAAGTCTTGATTTTATCAGCAAATTCTCAGTTGGACAGCAAACTGTCCGGCTTTGAATTGGGAGCTTGCGATTACTTGACCAAGCCTTTCCACTTTGCGGAACTGGAAGCGCGCATCCGTGTTCTGTTGAATCGAAAATTTATTCAACAGTCCAGTTGTTTGACATATGACGGCCTTTCCTTGGACACCTTGAGCAGAACCGCCGGATTTAATGGTGTACCTATTGGGTTGACGGCAAAGGAATGCTCCATTCTGGAGTATTTCCTTTTGAACCAGGGACGCCTGATTACCCAGCAGGAGCTAATTGAACACGTTTGGAACGGGGACGCTGACCCGTTCAGCAATTCTATTCGGGTTCACCTGTCCGCTTTGCGGAAAAAGCTCAAAGGTGTGATGGGAAGCGATCCAATTCACACAAAAATTGGGGAGGGGTATCTCCTATGCTGAAAAAAATACCGCTTCGGATTCGATTCACAATCATCGCAAGTCTGTTCCTTCTGATTTCCTGTGTTACGCTGACCTTGTTGTCCAATGTGTCGGCGGGCAGTATGATGGAAGCTGTTGCCGTGATCCCAGCTATGGGGGAAGATGCCGTGCCGGCGATACCGCTCGAACCCGCACGCACCTTAAATGAACAGTACTACCGCATTTTTCAGCAAGAAACGGGATTCGCTACCGCTGTAATTGTTTTAGCGGGAAGCATCGCCACCTACTTTGCGGCGGGCTATGTATTAAAGCCGATCCGCCTTTTATCCAGCGAAGTGCAAAAACGAAACGTTGGGAATTTGGACGAGCCCATCGCCATTCCTCAGAGCGCCGATGAAATACGCCAGTTGACCCTTTCCTTTAACCAAATGATGTCCGATTTGCAGCGTTCCTTTCTTTTGCAAAAGGAATTTTCCGCTAATGCCGCGCATGAGTTGAGAACACCTTTGACTGTGATGCGGGCGAAGCTGGATGTTTTTGCGTTAGAGGGCGACGGGAATCCTGAAATCCGGGAACTGATAACCGCTTTGGACCAGCAACTGGAGCGGCTGTCCAGCCTGATCGAAGATTTACTATGGTTCAGCCGGGATTTACCGCTGGAAAACACGGAGCCAGTTCCACTCTATCCGCTGCTCTGTGATATAGCCGAGGAGTTGTCTAGCCTGTCCTCCGAAAAGGGAATTGAGATTCAAATTGAGCAAACGGACGATTATGTTTTAGGGCAGGACCGGCTGCTGGAACGTGTCTTTTACAATCTACTGGAAAATGCGGTGAAATACAGTGCGCCTGATACACAGGTAAGTGTTGCGATAGAGAAAAAAGAAGATACCGTGCAGGTACAAGTTGCTGATCAGGGCGAGGGTATTCCAGAGGCATATCGGGATGCCGTTTTTGAACCGTTTTTCCGGGTGGACAAATCCAGAAGCCGCGCGGTCGGTGGGAGCGGCCTGGGTCTTGCGGTATGCAAAAGAATACTGGAACGGCACCATGCCCGCATTTGCGTTCTGCCAAATCAGCCAATCGGCAGCATTTTTCAGATTACTTTTCCAGCTTAACACCAGCTTTATATAGATCATGCTATACTCCTTTTGCAATTAAAAAAGCAAAAGGAGTGTTTTTTATGAAACGATTTGCAGCAATTTTGATGGTGGGAGTCTGCTTGCTCTCTCTGGCGGCCTGCGGCAGCCAGAAGCCCGGCCTGGACGAAGTGGAACAGGCCATTCAAGAGGGAAACATGACCATTGAGGATGCCCTTGAAAAAGGTTTCGTAACTCAGGAATGGGCGGATGAGTACATCGAAAGCAGGACCGTTCCAGCGAATGACAAGATGGAGGCTGGCGCTATCGGAGAGTTTACCACCAATACCCTTTCCGGGGAGGAGTTTACTAAAAACCAGATGGGCGATGTGGCGATGTTCGCCTTTCTTGATCCGTCTGACCCGGACGCAGCGGCTTTTTACCAAGCCCTTGTGGATGGCTATGAGGATGTCAGAGAAAGTGGCGCGGAGATCATCGTCTGTGTAGAAAATGAAGATAATATCGAAATGTTTGCTGATGCGCCCTTTCCTGTCATCCACTACAATGATTCCTTGAAGGCCGCCACAAAGAATCACCGGGATATGATCGAAGATCTGCCAAATTCCGCCTCCTGGTATGTGAACGGATCTTTCCTTTCGGCGTGGTTCTCTGCGGTGGAGGCGGAGGACCTTGGGGATGACGCGGCTGCTTTTGTCCAGATCCGGGAGGAGATGGCCGGAGGGAACAGCGGCGAAAACGGCGGAGCGGCGGTGATGGGATGAGACTTCGGAAACTGCCTCTGTTCTTTTTCGCACTGAGCCTTATGATGGTGGCCGCAGGAATTTGGAGGGGCGAAATCGCCACCGTTCTGAATAAGGGTATCAATCTTTGTCTGGAGTGTGTGGGCATTGGCTAAGAATAAAAATCGCTGGAAGATCCAGCTCACGGCGACCATCGCCTCCAATCCCTTTCTTTCCAATTTCTTTCAAGGAAAGATTCACAAGGGAAAGCTGAAAAGCGTCTGTGTTCCGGGATTAAATTGCTATTCCTGTCCGGCCGCCGCCACATCCTGCCCCATCGGCGCTTTGCAGGCGGTGATCGGCTCTTCCAGGTTTCAGTTTACCTACTATATCGTAGGAATCCTGATTTTTTTCGGTGTCCTGCTGGGAAGAGCGATTTGCGGATTTCTGTGTCCCTTTGGGTGGTTTCAGGAGCTGTTGCACAAAATCCCCACTAAAAAATTCCGCACAAAAAGGCTTCATATTTTGACCTATCTCAAGTATGTGATCCTGGCGGTGTTTGTCATTGTCCTGCCTATGACCATTGTCAATGAAGTCGGTTTAGGCGATCCATTTTTCTGCAAATACATTTGTCCCGCTGGAATTTTAGAGGGCGGCATCCCCCTATCCATTGCCAATGCGGGCATCCGGGCCAGCTTAGGGAGGTTGTTTACCTGGAAAAGCTGTATTTTACTGGGAATCGTGGTACTGGCGGTCTTTTTCTACCGTCCGTTTTGTAAATGGATTTGTCCGCTGGGCGCGTTCTACGCCCTCTTCAACAAAATTTCCCTCTACCGGCTTGAGGTCGATCAGGACAAGTGTACCGCCTGCGGTGCCTGCAGCCATGTCTGCAAAATGGACGTAGATGTATTCCGGACGCCCAACCACCCCGAGTGCATCCGATGCGGGGACTGTATTCAGACTTGCCCACACCGAGCGATCACCAAATCGCTTTCTATCGCAAAGAAAAATCACAAGGAGGTCATACCCCATGAAAAAAAGATTTAGCCTATTTACCGCAGCCGCCTTAATTGCCGCCCTGCTGGCAGGCTGCGGTTCACAGGAGCAGAGCCTGGTGTCCAAGGCGCCATTCCCAGAGTTCACCGAAGTGGACACGGAGGGAAATGCAATTACCAACGACATTTTCGCCGATTATGACGTTACCATCGTGAATTTTTGGAGCAACGGCTGCGGAACCTGCATTGAAGAGATGCCGGAGCTGGAGGAAATGTACCAGGAGTTTCAGGGCCAGAACATCAATCTGATTGGCGTGGGGGCTGACTCCGGCGAGAGCGAGGAGCAGCTGGCGTTGGCACGGGAAATCTTAAAGGGAAAA
Source organism: uncultured Lachnospiraceae bacterium (assembly GCA_947176785.1). GTDB lineage: Bacteria > Bacillota > Clostridia > Lachnospirales > Lachnospiraceae > Acetatifactor. The sequence goes on along the minus strand of CAMWSA010000330.1, from coordinate 500 downwards.
GGCGTGACTTACGCCAACATCTCCCCCGACCCGGAGCATGATTTTTACAAGGGGTTCATTTCCGAGCTTGGTGGCTACCCTACCACTTATATTGTGGACGGCGAGGGAAATATTATTGGCGCGCCTCTGATCGGAAATGTGAAGAATCAAATCGACACTTTGCAAAAGCGGATCGATATGATTAAAAATTCTGAAACAGAATAAAAGAAAGCTGCCGCTGTGGGCCAAGACCCTGCAGTGGCAGCTTTTGAAATTTCTATGTAAGAAATTCGGATGTGTAAAATGAATTTTTGAGAAACCATAGATTGCGTTCGGATTGGAAATGCATCGGGCGGGTTTGGGAAAAGGTAGGGAAGACATGGTTTAATCTCACATTCCCCCTTGACAACATCTTTAGAAATACTCGTTTGATGAACAGCTTTTGATCTACGCCCAGCGCCCGGACGCCACCGCCTGCGCCAGCATGGAATTGTGGAATGAGGATATGCGGCGCTGGGTCA
>CAMWSA010000329.1 GCA_947176785.1 uncultured Lachnospiraceae bacterium | reverse complement strand
CACAGGACTTAAGCAGTTTCAGGTCAGTGTGGGACAGGTGGAATATTTCAAGGGTATCTGTGAGGAGGCCGGTCTGGACACGGAGACGGAGGAGCAGCTGCGGGAGTATATTTCCGGGAAAAATTATTTTGCGGCCCAGGAGCTTCTGGCCCAAAAGGAGGTGCAGGAGCCTTACAGCAGTACCCTGTTAAAAGCCGCGGATCTGTTCGGTTCCATTGATTCTCTGAAGGAGGCCAGGGAGTCCGTACACAATCAGCGTTCCCTGGCCGCAATAGACCGCCTGGAGGCCATATATCAGGTACTGAAGCTCTACGGGGTGGAGGAGTATGTGTCCTTTGACCTGGGAATGCTCAGTAAATACCATTACTACACAGGGATTATTTTCAAGGCATATACCTATGGCGTGGGGCTTCCCATTGTCAAGGGAGGGCGGTATGACACGCTGCTGATGCAGTTTGGCAAGGAGGCGCCGGCAATCGGGTTTGCCATGGTCATAGACGATGTGCTGGAGGCAGTGCAGTACCAGAAAGCGCCGCTGCCCCATGGCAGGGAAAAGAAAGTACTGACTTATTCGGCGGCTGATTATGCCCGGAAACTACAGGAGGCAAAAGAGAGCCGCAGGCAGGGCATTCCCACCTTGTTGGTGAGACAGTGAGTCGGTGCCCGCTGAAGCGGGCAGATGGGAGTTGGTTATGAGCGATAAGAGATATTTGACATTCGCTATGGGAAAAGGGCGGTTGGCCCGAAAGACCCTGGAGTTGTTTGAGCAGATCGGCATTACCTGCGAGGAGATGAAAGATAAGGATTCCCGGAAACTGATCTTTGTGAATGAGGAGTTGAAGCTTCGTTTTTTTCTGGCGAAGGGGCCGGATGTGCCCACCTATGTGGAGTACGGTGCAGCTGATATCGGTGTGGTGGGGCGGGATACGATCTTGGAGGAGAACCGCAATGTCTACGAGGTGCTGGATCTGGGCTTTGGAAAATGCCGCATGTGCGTCTGTGGTCCCGGGGAAGCCAGGGAATTGCTGCAGCACCATGAGCGGATCAGGGTAGCCAGCAAATACCCCAACATCGCCAGGGAGTATTTTTACAATAAAAAGCATCAGACTGTGGATATCATTAAGCTGAACGGCTCTGTGGAGCTGGGGCCTTTAGTGGAGTTGTCCGATGTGATCGTTGATATCGTGGAAACCGGCGGTACATTAAAGGAAAACGGGCTGGAAGTGCTGGAGGAAATCTGTCCCCTGTCCGCCCGGATGATCGTAAATCCGGTGAGCATGCAGATGGAGACAGAGCGCATCAAAGACCTGATTCATCGGCTGCGCGGTCAAATGTCTTAGAGGAAATCAGCATAACATATATCCTGTAAGAGAGTGCAATCATCTAATAAGCTATAATAGAATAGGGAGAAATGATATGAGAATCGTTGATTTGACGGAAAGCACCCGGGAGAATGTGCTGAATAACCTGCTGAAGAGAAGCCCTAATAATTATTCTGAATATGAGGAAACAGTAAATGATATTTTATCTGATGTAAGGGAAAACGGTGATCAGGCCCTGTTTTCCTACACTTTGAAATTCGATAAATTCCAGCTGACTCCGGAGAATATCCGCGTGACCCGGGAGGAAATCCAGGAAGCCTATGCCCGGATGGACCCGGAACTGGTGGAAGTGATGAAACGCTCTGCCGCCAATATCCGTGCCTTTCATGAAAAGCAGCTGCGCAACAGCTGGTTTGATGCCAGAGAGGATGGCTCCATACTGGGCATGAAGCTCACCCCCATCGGCAGGGTAGGCGTATATGTGCCCGGCGGCAAGGCGGCCTATCCCTCCAGTGTGCTGATGAACGTGGTTCCCGCCAAAGTGGCAGGCGTGACGGATATCATCATGACAACCCCTCCCGGAGAGGACGGGAAGGTGAATCCCGGCACGCTGGTGGCGGCGGATATTGCGGGCGTGGGCACGATTTATAAGGCAGGCGGGGCCCAGGCCGTCGCCGCCATGGCCTACGGCACCCAGTCCATCCCCAAGGTGGACAAGATCACCGGCCCCGGCAATATTTTTGTGGCTCTTGCCAAAAAGGCCGTGTACGGCTATGTGAGCATTGATTCCATCGCCGGCCCCAGCGAGATCCTGGTACTGGCGGACGAGACCGCCAATCCCCGGTATGTGGCGGCAGACCTCTTGAGCCAGGCGGAGCATGACGAGTTGGCCAGCGCCATATTGATCACCACCTCCAGGGAACTGGCGAGGCAGGTATCCGCAGAAGTAGACGGCTTCGTGGCCCGGCTGCCCCGCCGGGAGATTATGGAAAAATCCCTAGAAAACTATGGATATATCCTGCTGGCGGAGGATATGGAGGCAGCCATCCGGGCCGCCAATGATATTGCCTCCGAGCATGTGGAAATACTGACAAAGAATCCCTTCGACACCATGACCCGGATCAAGAATGCAGGGGCCGTTTTTCTGGGAGAGTACAGTTCCGAACCCCTGGGGGATTATTACGCAGGCCCCAACCACATTCTGCCCACCAACGGTACAGCCAAGTTCTTTTCCCCGGTAAGTGTGGATGACTTCATGAAAAAGACCAGTATTATTTCCTATTCAAGGGAGGCGCTGCAGGCAGTACACGAGGATATCGAGAGGTTTGCGGAGAGCGAGGGCCTGACCGCCCATGCCAACAGCATCCGGGTGCGTTTTGAGGGATAAAATCGGTGGGAAGGAGATATTATGGCACGCAGCAGTACAATTAATCGTAAGACCAGGGAAACGGAAATAGAGGTCACGCTGGAGCTGGACGGCAGCGGCCGGGCGGAGGTTGACACGGGCATCGGCTTTTTGGATCATATGTTGGAGGGCTTTGCCAGACATGGCTTTTTTGACCTGAGATGCCGGGCAAAGGGGGACTTGCAGGTGGACGGCCACCACACCGTGGAGGACACCGGCATTGTGCTGGGACAGGCCATCCGGGAGGCCGCCGGAGACAAAAAGGGCATTCGCCGTTACGGTTATTTTATTCTTCCCATGGACGAAGCCCTGGCCCTGTGCGCCGTGGACCTGTGCGGCAGGCCCTATCTGCAGTTTGACTGTGATTTTACGGCAGAGAGGGTGGGAGAACTGGATACGGAGCTTGTGAAAGAGTTTTTCTATGCTGTTTCTTACAGCGCAGGCATGAACCTACACCTGCGGATGCTGCAGCCAGGCAATAACCACCATATGATTGAAGCCATGTTCAAAGCTTTTGCCAAGGCACTTAGCGAAGCGACCACGTTAGACCCCCGGATTACGGATGTACTCAGCACCAAGGGAAGTCTATAGACGTTCTGCAAAAGCCATATACGGAAGCTTTTGCGGGACCGAAAGCGAAATGCCCCCTGTGCTTGACTACAGCAGCAGGGAATATGCAGAACAGAGGTTCAGAGAAGCTTCTGAATAGGAGAGAAGGAAGCATGCAGATAGAATACGGAAATCCCGGACAAAGGCCGGGCTGGACAGCCTCCCTCACCTGGGAGGAACTGAAAAAAGATCCCCAGGGACTGATTCCTGTAATCATCCAGGATGCGGAAAACAACGAAGTGCTGATGATGGCCTACATGAACGAACAGGCATATGAGGATACCCTGCGCACAGGCCTGATGCACTATTACAGCCGCAGCCGCAAAGAGCAGTGGCTGAAGGGAGAGACCAGCGGCCATTACCAGTATGTGAAGTCCCTGGCGGCGGACTGTGACAGGGATACTTTGCTGGCAAGAATTGACCAGGTGGGTGCAGCCTGCCATACCGGCTCCCGCAGTTGTTTTTTTCAAAAGATCGTGGAGCTGTGAAGAAAATCTATCCAATCGTGCGTATAAAAGCCTGCGCGAAAACTTTGAATACAATGTACTAGGTTCCCCGCCGGGGCTCATACAATGGAATAACAGGACAGATGGATTCCGGGTATCTGTGGATGCCCGGACTTTTTGTTCACATAAAAAAGCGGGGTGTAACTATGGGCGATATTTCCACACAACAGAAGCTACAGCTGGCAAGGCAGGTCAGGGAGCGATACCAGCAGGACCGGCAGGACCTGGGGCAGCGGGAGCAGCTGCTCTATGGCAGGACACTCAGTTATTTTGAGGACGATCCCCCTACGGCCTATGGCGAGATTTCAGGGTACGGCGGACAATACGGGGGAATGGACGGCAGCGGCGCGGGAAAAAACGGCACCCTGGGCCTGCGGATCATGTTAGCGGCAATATTGGTATGTCTGTTGGCCATGGCTGACCGCAGGGGGGATACGCTGTTCGGCCTGACCGGCGGTCAGATATTGGACTACATCAGATGGGATTGCACTCCCTGACAGGAGAGCAATCCCAGTCCTTGGTATTGGTCTTGCTTTTATACGTTCCATGCCGTATACTATATATAGTAAAGAAGATAATGATACTTAAATCAGCAATCCTTTACCGGAATTGTGTACGGCAGCCGGCAGGGGATATGCGGCACTCATACAGCATATTCCCGGCTAACACACTGCTGGATATCCGGACGCCGGAAGCGGCCAGATATGCGGCATTGGGTATGTGTGTTGGCAGGGATATGCGGCACTCATACAGCATATTCCCGGCTAACACACTGCTGGATATCCG
>CAMWSA010000328.1 GCA_947176785.1 uncultured Lachnospiraceae bacterium | reverse complement strand
CTGAAGGAACTGGGTATCACCCATGTGCATCTGCTGCCCTTTTTTGACTATGGCTGGCTGGACGAGGAGGGCGGCGAAGAGCAGTTTAACTGGGGCTATGACCCGGTAAACTACAATGTGCCGGAGGGCTCCTACGCCACGGACGTGCATGACGGAACGGTGCGTATCCGGGAGTGCAAGGAGATGATCCAGGCCCTGCACCGGGCGGGTATCCGGGTGATTATGGATGTGGTGTACAACCACACACAGGATGCGGATTCCTGGCTGGAGAGGACGGCACCGGGATATTACTGCCGCCGGCTGAAGGACGGCACGCTTTCCAACGGCTCCGCCTGTGGCAGTGATCTGGCCATAGGCCGGCGGATGGTTGACAATTATATTGCCAACTCCGTGATGTACTGGGCCAGGGAGTATCATCTGGACGGATTCCGGTTCGATTTGATGGGTCTGATGACCGTGGAACTGATGAACCGTATCCGCCAGGAGACGGACAGGGAGTTCGGCAGGGGAGAAAAGCTGCTGTACGGGGAGCCCTGGAGGGCGGCGGAATCTCCCATGGAAGAGGAGACCCGGGCCGCTCTGAAGGAAAATATCAGGTACCTGGACGAGGGGATTGCGATCTTTTGCGACGACACCAGGGATGTGATCAAGGGGCATGTGTTCTATGAAGAAGTGCCGGGATTTGTAAACGGCGGGCAGGACCTGGAAGAGAAGGTCCTTGGGGCCGTGACCGGCTGGTGCGGAGAATCTACCGGACAGGGGGGTTTTCATCCCAAAAGCTGTGCCCAGATTGTCAACTATGTGTCAGCCCATGACAATTTTACCCTGTGGGATAAGCTGGTGGTATCTCTCCATGGAACGGGGGCGGATTTTGCCATGCCCTATGAGGATGTGCTTGCCGCCAACAAACTGGCGGCACTGATCTACTTTACATGCCAGGGCAATCTGTTCCTCCAGGCGGGGGAGGAGTTTGGACGCACCAAGCTTGGGGACGGAAACAGTTACCGTTCCCATCCCGGAATCAATATGCTGCGATGGCGGCAGACGGTGGAGCGCAGGGAACTGGTTTCCTATTACAAGGGTTTGATCCGGCTGCGCAAAAGGCTCCCCGGGCTGTGCGACAAGAGCGCGGAGGCGGCAGGGCGCATTCTGGAGAAGAGAGTGATCGGGCCGGGAGTTGTGGCATATCGGATGGACAACAGGCCCAGTGGGCATCAGGGGATATGGGCTGAAAATGGCTGCCCTACCCCCGCGGAGTTATTTGTGATTTATAACGCATCAGGCAGTGCAGCCGAGACCGGACTGCCCAAAGGGGCCTGGACTGTCCTGGCAGACGGACAGCGGGCGGACTATGGAGAGGGAGCATGCGGTGAGTTCTGTGGAGAGGCCGGTAGAGAAGCATGCGGTGAGCCCTGTGGAGAGGCCGGTAGGGAGGCATGCGGTGAGCCCTGTGGAGAGGCCGGTAGGGAAGCAAGTGGTGAACCCTGTGGAGAAGCCGGCAGGAAAGCTGTTGTGATCCGGGAAGGGCGGATAGTTGTCCCTGCCTGCAGCGGTATGATTTTAGGTTGTGCGGAAGATTTGAGTGTCCGCTGAAGCGGACAGACAGGAGTTGTTATGAAGTTTCAATATGGCAAACAGGACTGGAAAACCTTTGAGAGGGGCGAGGAGAACTGCTACCTGATGGTCAATGGGCTGGGAGGCTTTTCCTCCCTCAGCATGATCGCCTCCTGCAGCCGTAATGACCAGGCGGTGCTGATGGCCTGCACGCATTCGCCCAATAACAGATATAATATGATTCACAGGCTGGAGGAGGTTCTGGAACTGGACGGGGCGGGCCGGCCCCCTCACCGGCTCTTCCTGTCCAGCCAGGATTTTCAGTGCCATGACAAACGGCAGGAGGGATTCCGCCTGCAAACCGGTTTTACCTATGAAGACTATCCCATATGGAGCTATCTGGCGGAGGGAGTGGAGGTGACGCGAACCCTTGCCCTTATGTATGGCAGGAACGTGGTGGGTATCTCCTATCAGATCAGAAACCATTCCCTGGACAGGGCTGCTTTGGAGATTCGGCCCCATTTGCAGTTTGTGCCCAAAGGGCAAAGGCTGTCGGTGAAGCAGGAATTTTCCTATACACGGGAAAAAATCACATCCGGCGGACAGGTCCTGTATCTGCGGACCAACGGGGAATGCCGGGAACTGCCTCTTTGCTATTATGAGGATCTGTATTATCGAAGTGATATAGAGGACGGCAAGATGGCCCTGGGTCGTAGTGCGGTAAACCATGAAATCCGCTTTGAGGTGGAGGCGGGACAGGAGGGCCTGCTGGAAATTGTATACGGAATAGAGCAGAATCTACCGAATATGACTGAAATCTTGCAAAACGTTTCTAACCATAGAAAGAATTTGCAGGAGAGATTTCACAATGAGACGGCACGGGCCCTGGCTGCCAGTGCGGATCAGTTCATTTCCCACCGGGACTCCACCGGACAGAAGACAATCCTGGCCGGATTTCCTTTTTTCGAGGATTGGGGAAGGGATACTATGATTGCCCTGGTGGGGTGCTGCCTGTCAACCAGACAGTATGACACGGCCAGAAGCATCCTTCGGACATTTATGGCTTATTGCCGCCGGGGGCTGATGCCCAACCTGTTTCCGGAGGGGACAGAGGCGGCAGCATATAATACGGTAGATGCCGCACTGCTGTTTATCCTGGCTGTGTACGAATATCAAAAGAGAACGGGGGACTCTGCCTTCGTGAGGCAGGCGTATCCGGTAATGCAGGATATAATCCAATGGTATGCGAAGGGCACGGATTATGGGATTCACATGGATCAGGACGGATTGATTATGGCTGGACAGGGCTATGACCAGGTGACCTGGATGGACGTGCGTGTGGAAGATATCCTGCCCACGCCCAGACATGGGAAGCCGGTGGAGATCAACGCCTACTGGTACAATGCATTGCGCATAATGGAAGAGTTTTCCAAGGGACAATCGGGCGGCAAACCGGGTGCGGAGGAACAGACGGAAGGCGGTGAGGCCGGCGGCATGATCAGCGGCGGCAGCGAAAGCCGGAAGGAAAGGCAGTTGGATTATGGTGCCATGGCCGACAGAGTATATGCGGTATTTGAAAAGTTATTCTGGAATCCGGAGAAAAAATGCCTCCGGGACGTGTTATCCGGCACGGCGGCGGATGACCAGATCAGATGCAACCAGATTTGGGCAGTGTCCCTCCCCTTTTCCCTGCTGCCCAGAGAGAAAGAAAGTCAGGTAGTGGAGACGGTATTTCGCAGGCTCTACACACCTGTGGGACTGCGGACCTTAGACCCCGGGGACGCCCAGTTCCATCCATTTTACGGAGGGGCGCAGCTGGATCGGGACCTGGCATACCATCAGGGGACTGTGTGGACCTTTCCCCTGGGGGGGTATTACCTGGCCTATTTAAAGGTGCATGACTACTCCCGGCAGGCCAAGGCATATGTGAGGGAACAGTTAAAGGGCATTGAGACGGCGCTGCGGGAAGGCTGTGTGGGCCAACTGCCGGAGATTTATGACGGTGACAATCCCGTAAGCTCCAAGGGGTGTTTTGCCCAGGCGTGGAGCGTGGGCGAGATCCTGAGGGTATATGAGGCCCTGGAGCAATGAGTTAAACGCCCTCCCGGAACCAGGGCTTTCCGGCGATCCATATGGAAAAACGTTATGATTTTCCAATTTCCGTACGGCAGATGTTGCCTGTCAGGACAATATGTGCCGTGCGGGGAGGAAATCTGCTTGTGCTGGAGAGCATACGGAGGAAGGGCAAGCTGCCGGGAAATTGAAAATAAAATCGGATGAACAGGAATGGAGACATAGCTTATGTATGATAATTATATTTTTGATTTATACGGAACCCTGGCAGATATCCGCACCAACGAAGAGGAGCCATATCTATGGCAGAAAATGAGCGAGTTTTATACCTCTATGGGAGCCTCCTACACCTCCGCACAGCTGCGCCAGGCATTCCGCCGTCTGGAAAAGGAGTTCGTCTGCCATATGCAGAGGGAGGCGGAAGAATCAGGACAGCGGGATCTGCTGGTGGAGCCGGATTTGACGGAGGTGTTCCGGAAGCTGTTTCAGGAGAAAGGGGTATGCTGCGAGCGGCAGTCGGCCCAAATGACGGCAATTTTTTTTCGCACCTTGTCCAGACAGCTGCTCAGGGTGTATGATGGAGTCAAGGAGACGCTGCAGGAACTGCGCCGCAGGGGAAAGCATGTGTATCTGCTGTCCAATGCACAGAGTGACTTCACCAGGCCGGAACTGGAACTTATGGGGCTTACGGAGTGTTTTGACGGGATACTGATTTCTTCGGAAGAGGGATGTAAAAAGCCATGTCCCGCCTTTTTCCACAGACTGCTGGAGCGGTACCATCTGGAGCCTGCCGCGTGCCTTATGACGGGAAATGAAGAAAACTCCGATATCGCGGGTGCCTGTCATGTGGGGATGGACAGTCTGTACATCCACACGGCCACCTCCTCCCAGCCCCGGGGCAAATACAAACCCACCTACAGCGTGATGGACGGAGACTGGGGAAAGGTGGCGGAACTCATATTAAAACAGCATGATCCCGGAAAGCGCGCTGATCCATGTGGGG
>CAMWSA010000327.1 GCA_947176785.1 uncultured Lachnospiraceae bacterium | reverse complement strand
GTACTGTATATGACAATGTTGGTTCAATGCCACTGGAATTAGAAAGAGATACTCTTATAGCTTTAGAGCAGAAAATGTCAAGAGGAGCCGAAGAAAATGTATGAGTTAATAAAAGTAGGGGATCAAAGTTATTATATTGAATCACCTGCAAGAATAGGTGTCTATGTAGAAAATGAAACAGAGGCATATCTGATTGACAGCGGCAACGATAAGGACGCTGGAAGAAAAGTCAAACAGATTTTAGAAACAAATGGCTGGACTTTGAAAGCCATTATTAACACACACTCCAATGCAGATCATATTGGTGGAAATCAGTATTTGCAAAAGCAGACAGGATGTAAAGTATTTAGCAGAGGCATAGAGGCAGCTTTTACACAATATCCTGTTTTAGAACCTGCCTTTTTGTTTGGAGGATTTCCTCTTAAAGAATTGCAGCATAAATTTCTTATGGCGAAGCCGAGCGAAGTTACAGAAATTTGTGATGCGGCTTTTCCAAAAAGTTTGTCTGTGATTGATTTGCCGGGACATTTTTTTGATATGATTGGGATTAAGACTCCGGACGGGGTAGCCTTTATAGCAGATTGTTTAAATAGTAAGGAAACATTGGATAAATACAAGTTTACGTTCATATATGATGTGGAGGCATATCTGCATACTTTGGAACAGGTAGGGAAGATGCAGGCAAAGATGTTCGTTCCGGCTCATGCAAAGCCAACAGAGGATATAAAGCAGTTGGTGGAGTATAATATATCCAAAATTTATGAAAATGCGGAATTTCTTATTGCCCTGTGTGAAGAACCAATGAATTTTGAAACAATATTACAGCAGGTTTTCACTCAGTACAATCTTGTGATGAACTATGAACAGTATGCGCTATTGGGAAGTACAATAAAATCATATCTTTCATGGTTAAAAAATTCTGAAAAGTTGGTAACGGAGTTTTCGGATAACATGTTACTATGGGAAAAAGCGTGATGGGCATAAAGAATAATTGAAAATTAGATAAAAACATCGGGTATATTAAAAGACCAAACAGTGGATGGATTCTTAGTTTGGTCTTTTAATATGGGAAATAGTTTACAATATAACAGTCTATATTTTCGTAATATGTCGTATCGAGCATTGTTTAACTTTCCATTTTCTGCAATAAAAGGTCGCTTTCTGCAAGGGTTATTGTGCAAAAAATATTGTTTGCTATAATTGACTCAAGGAGGTTAAATATGGTGCTGAATGGATTTAATAATTGGTTATCAAAAATAAAACATTTATTGACATTCAAATATGAAAGCCGTAGTATTTGAAACAAAACATAATTTTCTGTTAAAGGAGGAAATCGAAATGAAATTATTTAAAAAATTTGCAACGGCATTTTTAGCTATTGCTTTAATGGTATCATTATTGGTGCCTGTTCAGGCATTTGCAAGTGAACCTGAAGTTCAGGAGCAGCAGCTTGAAGATGAGGCTCGTATAGCAGGAGGAGCCTTTAATTTCAAGGGAAGTACAAAGACCAAAGTCGTTTTGCATGGAACGGGTTTTGACACAGGTGATGTTTCAACTGTAAATGGTTCAGTTAAGATAACTGTGGGCAACATATCAAAATCTTATTCATTTGAGGGGACAGTACCCGGTCTGTATAATAAAGATTTTGGTAGCTGGTATTTGCCGGGCTGGAAAACTGCTACATTAGAGTATTACTACATCAATTATTCGGACGGTAGCAAGAGTGATAAAATTGTACCGGAAGGTATTACTATTAACAATGATTTTTAGGGAGTGTTAAATGTGATTGATAGAGATAATATCTTATATAATACATTCACATGCATGGGATTCTCTGAGGAACTTCAGAAGTCAATGAATGAGCTTATCAAATATGTAGTTGATACATATATTGGTTATGCAGTAAAAGGCGATGAGTTGGATAGCAGCAATCTAAAAGAGGATAATGCAGATGATATTGCCAAGAAGTATTTTTGTTACGCTCTTGAGTTGATGTTCAGCGGAGTTTTCCCAGATACATACCAAATTTTGATGCAAAGTTATTATGAATCTAAAATGGCTTCGTTAGCTGGTGCTGACAATTTAGACGCTATCAGGATACAGATGCTATTTGTTTTATATGGTTCTAAGTTATTGCATACAGGCGATAGAGAGATGTTCTTAGAAGTTGCTAATCAGTTTGCATCGAACAAGCTCTTTGATGTGAATTACTACAAGAATATTTTGCTTAATTGATTGAACGTACTCAAGCAGAAAGAGATCAGACAACAGATTATATCTGGAGTCTGGTCTTTTTTCTTTTTTATCTGATAGTCAAGGTGGGTTATATCAGCTATAAATAGCGGATACTGGCACTCTGAAAACCACTCCCTTTCAGTTATGATAGTTGCAGGCTTGAGAAAGCCAAAACAATTCAATAGGACACGCATACACCTGATTTTATTTTCGCCTTTTTATCCGTCTATTCTTATGCAGGGATAAAGGGGTGGCAGAATCCCGTTTCGTGCGAAGATGTACCTGCAAGGATTTTATTGTTGCCCGTGAAGGTATGAAGCAGAGGATTGTGCCTACTGGCATGGCAGTCAGAGGTAATGAGGTAAAACGGCACCGGAATTTCAGCGAAAGCATTTTTCGGGAGTGGCTGCCTGCGGATTCCGTCTGGTTGGGCATGATGGAGGCGCAGTGTGGGATGAGAGCCGTCCCAGTGTATGTTACCCGGTTCGGGGACAAGCGAGAGCCAGTCTGATATTTTCAGATTGAACAGAGGGGTAATGTGGCGGAAACGCCACGTTATCCTCTGATACAGGCAAGCCTTGCAGTTATCAGATAACAGCAGACAAGGCTTGCCTGTATGAGAGGATAATGCCGGCAAAAACTTCTCTTTTGTTTCAGTCAATGAAAATAGAAGAAAGAACAGGTGATTATCATGTGCAGTAATGTGAAAAGTTTTGAGGTCGGCTTGCTTGTGCATCCGGCAGTCATGTTTATGAACTCCAACAAGTCAGAAAGCAATATCCGCCAGATCATTCAGCAGAACCGTCAGAAGTGCAGCTTGGCAGGGATAGCATTGATGAATGAAACTATCGTCAACAAGGGACCGAACAGGGATATTGACAGGGATGCGGTGAATATGCTGATTACCCGTCTGATTACCGGGCAGTATGATACGGTTGTCGTGGAGAACATGGCTGATATAACAGCGGACGAGTCTGATCTGGAAGAATTTATGTATGACGCTGCCAACATTGGTGTCGGTTTTTTTGAGCTTTCTACCATGCAGTATCATATTTATGATGTAACAAAGAGTCCTGCCGATAAGGAAAGACCAATATGGGGCGGGGGCAAGCGCTGCTTATGAAGATAAGGAGAGGAGATATACTGTATGCGGATTTGGGCGTACAGTATCAGGGAAGTATGCAGGGCGGTATGCGCCCTGTGGTCGTAGTCAGCAACAACAGGGCAAACAGGCACAGTCCCGTCATAACGGTAGTTCCGCTGTCTACTAAGATTTACAAGAAACGGAACCTGCCCACCCATGTATTCATATCGTCATATAAGACGGAGGGACTGGATCAGCACAGCGTCGCATTATGCGAACAGGTAACAGCACTGAACTTTGACCGTATCATAGAACACATGGGAAAGGTTGATGAAGAAACGCTTGACAGGATTACGGAGGGTGTACAGGTTCAGGTGGGAGTGTTTGACAGATATAATTAAGGAAAAGACATAACAGTATATTTTCGGGAGCCGGACAAGCGTCCGGCTTTTTACATAGCTGCGGGCAATAGCAGGCAGCATGTTCTTTGTGTATTAAGGATAAAGGAGTATGTAAAGATGGGCTTTACAAAATTGGAACTGATTCAGTTCTTTGACGGGCTGATGGAATTAGTCAGTGAGGAAAACAAGGGAAAAGCCAAAGTACAGATAAGAAAATTCTTTCTTGGCTTTGAAGCAGGCTACCAGTATGAGGATGCAGTAACGCAGAGAGGTGTGCCATATCTGCCGCCTTACTATATATCCGCAATGCCGCAATCCACACAGGAAGAAATCAGGGAAAAGCTGACTGCGGAGCTGACAGGACAGGGAGAATACACTCCTGAAAGGATAGAACAGCTTATGTGTTCCAGAATCTATGACTTGGGAGATTTGATAGACATTAAGGATTATATGAAATGGGTAAGCGAAGAAATATGCAGGAATTTCCAAAAGAAACTGGAAGCAAGCAGATGATAAGAAACTCTGAAAGACCTTTCTAAGCCGGATCTGCAATCCGGCATACATAGCTGTCAGTAATATCCGGCAGCGTTTTATAGTTGGGAGGTAGTGGAATGACGGCAGAGGAATACAGGAAAATGCTTGATACAGATTTTGCAGATGTGGAGCTGGAAGAACTGGCGGATATAAGCAAGGTTCAGATTGACAGGGAGCTGCCACTGGAAGAAAGAAAAAAGCAGTATCTTAAAAAAGTCGGCAATCCCTATCTGGTGCGTGTCGGCAATATGAAAGTCAAGGTGCGGTTTACGGGCGGTATATCCTTTAATGAAGCATTTGAAAATATGCTTTTGTCAGTTTAAAAATATTTTTCAGAATCTGGTGGAAAAAATCCGCAGGGTGTGCTAGAATAGCGTTAGGA
>CAMWSA010000326.1 GCA_947176785.1 uncultured Lachnospiraceae bacterium | reverse complement strand
CGGCCTTCCGCCGTGGCCTGCTCTCCCGCCTGCCCGAGTTCCCGGCCTTCCGCCGCGGCCTGCTCTCCCGCCTGCCCGGCCTCCCGGCCTTCCGTCGTGGACTGCTCCGGATTCCCCGTACCCTGCCGGTTTTCATTTTCTGCCCGGTTTTCCTCGGATTCCGGCTGCTTCTCCTCCGTCTCCCTGTCGTTGATGGCCCTGAGATCATCGGAAAGGCGGTCAAAATCGCTGGAGATGCCGGAGAGTTCCTGATTGTACACCTGCCACAGATCGCTGGTAATGTTCAGCAGGTTTGTGACAGCGGTGGCCACATTGCGCAGATTGGCGTTCAGCTGCCTGGTGATGGCCATGGCCTGATCCCCATAACCGCTCAGATGGTCGTGGCTGGCCTCCAGCATATCCAGAAAAATATCCGTCTCCCGGTCCAGTTCTTCCAGCTTGCTGTCAATATATTCCACCTCCATAAAGGGCTCCATCTGCCCGGCAATGCCGCCCACATCCTTCCTGCCCAGCACATGTCCCGTGTTGGTGCAGTTCTGGATATAGCCCTGGTGCAGCCGCCCCACGATACCGCCGGTGTTGTACCCCACATGGGCATAGCCCACCGTCCCCGTATTGGTACAGTAATAGATCTTGCCGTCACTGATCCCGGCAATGCCGCCTGTATCCATATGGGCGTCCAGCTTGACGCCGGAGGATGCCTCCTCCAGGTTCTCAACCGTGAAATCCTCCAGATCATAGACCATGTCATTGGTATAAATGTTGATGCTCCCCCTGTTGGTACATTTGTTCAGTGTGCCGTGGTTGCTGCCGGCGATGCCGCCGCTGCGGCGGTTTCCCAGCACTGTCACATTGGCCGTACAACTGCGGATTTCACCACTTTTCTCATTGACGCCTGCAATGCCGCCCACTTCCTCCTCGCCCTCCAGCACACCCGAAACCTGACAGTTTACGATACTGCCATAATTCCGGCCCACTAGAATTCCCGCCTGGCAGCCGCTGCCCTGGGGCAGCACTTTGGCCTGCGTTACCACCAGATTCTGAACCACCGCCCCCTGCTGCAGATAGCGGAACAGTCCCATCTGGGAACCCTCCTGTTGAATTGTCAGGCCGCTGATAGTATGTCCCTGGCCGTCAAATATCCCGCCAAAAACCGGGATC
Source organism: uncultured Lachnospiraceae bacterium (assembly GCA_947176785.1). Taxonomy (GTDB): domain Bacteria; phylum Bacillota; class Clostridia; order Lachnospirales; family Lachnospiraceae; genus Acetatifactor. The sequence goes on along the minus strand of CAMWSA010000326.1, from coordinate 3,480 downwards.
AGCAGTTCCGCACCCCCCAGGTCCAGATCTGCCTCCAACAGCACGCGCTTATCTCTGGACCAGGCATCATAAGCACAGGCGGCGGATAAGTCCTGCAGCTCTTTCACGTTGGTGATCCGGAGGGTCTCATACTGCCTTATATCGCTTTCCTCCCGATATTCGCCGCTGATGTATTGTCCATAAGTGGAGGAGGGCTCCTCCTGAGCCAGCGCCGGCCTACAGCCAAGCACCAGCATGGCAAAAGAAAGCCCTGCCGCCAACAGCCGTGCCGGTCTCCCGCCAGGGACAGGATGCTCTCTTGTAACCGCCGCAGTCTTTCCCCTTCCAGACCCGTTCTTGCTCTTCCATGTGCCGGTAATCAATTTTTCCGTACAATCGTGTTGACCTATATTTTCAGTCCTCCTGCCCATGGCCGTCCTCCTCTCTGTATTCCAACAGTTCCCGGGCATTTTCATATACATCCCTGGCCCGGATCACCGCCCCCATCTCTCCGTCGATGACCCCTGTGAAATCGCCCTCGATCACACCGTTCACATACCCTTTGATATGGCCTGTCATGCGGATGCGTCCACTGGCCGGCAGGGGCTTTGTCACCTCCCGTTTCAGGGTAAATGCCGTTTTTTCTATAATAATGTCTCCCAGCAGCAGCGTCTGCGGCAGTACCAGCAGCACCATGGCAATGGAAGTCAGTGTACCTCTTCCCAGGGCCAGACCGATGGCTGCCACCACCGCGTTGGTGGAAATATTGTTAATGATAAAGCCTGCTGCCACCAGCATGGAGCCACTGGTGACGATGGTGGGGAAAGCCTGGTTCAGCGTCAGCACAATGGCCTCCTTGATGGACATGTAACTCTTTAGTTCCATATACCGGCTGGTAATCACGATGGCATAGTCTATGGTGGCACCCATCTGAATGGCTGAAACCACCAGGTAGCCCAGGAAATATACCGGCTCCTGCTGTAGGTACGGCAGGGAGAAATTGACCCATATACTGCCCTGAATCGTCAGCACCAACAGTACCGGCAGCCCCGCCGACTGGAAGGTAAATAACAGAATTATCATGACAAACACCGCCGTCAGCACCGTAATGATCACATTATCCGTGCTGAAGGAATCGCTGAGATCCTTGTTGCTGGTGGAGGTACCCACCAGATAGATATCCTCCAGATCATAGTACCGGGCCACCGTCTGCCGGATTTCCTCCAGCGCCTCATAGGTCCCTTCCCCCTCCGAGGGCACATTCAATTCCAGCACGAAACGGCTGTAATCCTCCCCCAGCAGCTGATCCTGCGCAATGCAGATCTGGGAGTGGGCATCCCCCAGCGTCTCCTCCAGTTCCTCGTCCAGAGTAATATTCCCACTCTCCTTCTGGTCATATATATATAGGAAAATATCTATCAGGGGCACCTCATACTCGCTGATGCCGTTCACCACGGCCCCAAGGTTACTGTCGCTCATGGCATAGGCGGTGTACAGCAACTCCGCCACTTCCACATCCATGTCGATCAACTCGGAAAACGCCCTGGGGGTCAGCAGCTGGGTCAGCATATAGCCGTCCATAGCCTCAATATTGGCCAGGCCCATGACAGAATCCACACTGTCTAACTTTTCCAGTGCCCGCAGGGTCCTGGCCTCCTGCTCATAATCTCCGCACCGCACCAGCACTGCCAGCTGGTTGATACTGCCAAACTCCTGGTTTACCATGGAAGCAGAAAACTTGTTTTCACTCATGGTCTTGGCCTCCAGGCTGTTCACATCATACACATAGGCTGCGCGGCTGGAAAAATAAAAGGCGGCAAGCAGGCCCAGGATCAGCAGGGGCGGCACGATAAAACGGGTTCCGATGCAGAATTTTCCCACCGCCGTGATATTGGGTACAAAGCTTTTGTGATGGGTCTTATCAATAGCCTTGGAGAAATTCAGCAGCAGACCCGGCATCAGCAGGAACACCGTCACCAGACTCAGCACAATGGCCTTGGCCAGGATAATGCCCATGTCGTAACCGATCTTAAATTGCATGAACATCATGGCAATCATGCCCGACACTGTAGTCAGGGAACTGGAGGAAATCTCCGGGATCGCCTTACTCAGGGCCACAATCACCGCCTCCCTGGCGTCCTTGTCCTCATGCTCCTCCATGAAACGGTGAGCCAGAATGATAGCATAGTCCACCGCCAGGGCCAGCTGCAATACCACGGCGATGGAGTTGGTGACAAAGCTGATGGTGCCAAAGAGGAAGTTCGTGCCCTTGTTCAGAATTGCCGCCACAATAAAAGTCATCAGGTACACGGGAATCTCCGCATAAGTGGTGGAGGTAAAGAGCAGCACCGCCACAATTACCACCCCTGCCAGCAGCAGGATCATGACCATGTCCTTATCCAGGTCCGCCGCATCCCGCTCCTCCTGGCCTATATCGGAAGTGTAGTAGACATCATAGTCCGACAAAGCCTCCAGCACCGCCTCCAGATATACTCTGGTACCCTCCTGCTTTGCCTCCCCGTCAAAAGTAACCGCAAACAGCGCTTCCATGTCGTGATAGCAGTCCGGGGAGTCCTCAAAATCCAACATACTGACGCCTTCCATCTCCTCGATCCGCCCGGCCAGTTCCTCCGCCTCCTCAAAAGTCACATTGCAGACCATGATCCTGGCTGTCCCATATGTAATGAACTGCGCATTCATCAGATCCATGCCCTGGCGGGTCTCCGTGTCATCGGACAGGTATGTGGTCAGGTCATTGTTGACATTGACCCTGTTCATGGAAATCAGGCTGAAAATAACCAGAAGGATAAATACCAGGTAAAAGCCCTTCCTTTTATCCACAATCATCGTAGCCAGCTTTATCATAAAAGAATTATCCTTCCGCTCTTTTTCCATAATGGTATTCCCCCGTTCTCTCTTACATGACAAAAGTTTGTTAATTGATATAAGTTTTTTTATCAACAAGAGTTGATTTTCTTCACGGAAGTAATTATAATAAAAATATGGCAAAAGGCAATATCCAAAATAATCAGAAATGTGCATTTTAAAACATTTTTCCGTTATATGTTGATTTATGTCAAAGATTTTATGATTTCTTTAGAATTGGGCAAGAAGTAATAGCACAGGCGCAGCCAGTGCTATACATAGGGGAAAATTTGGATGGTTCACATCCAACATCCAAATACTGATTGCAACAACATGGACGCAGCAGGGGTATGGCTTGGGACAAGCTTCTGTTATGCAGGGGCAAGGAAGGTTTGGAGGCGGAGCATCCAAATGCTGATCGATGCCATATCGCAGGCGAGGCCAGTGGTACGCATATAAGGGATGTCTGAAAATAGAAGGTTCCTAACCCTGATAAGTCGGAGCCAACACCATAATATTGCCACTTTGCGTAAGAAATTATTGCAAAGTTCCTAACCCTGATAAGCCGGAACCAACACCACAATATTGCCACTTTGCGTAAGAAATTATTGCAAAGTTCCTAACCCTGATAAGCCG
>CAMWSA010000325.1 GCA_947176785.1 uncultured Lachnospiraceae bacterium | reverse complement strand
CTTTTTTAACCCCTCAATACATTCAAGGGATGTGGTTTTACCCGCGCCGTTGACACCAAGCAGGGCAAAAATCTCGCCTTGTTGTACGCAAAAATCCAAGCCGCTCAGCACAACGTGGGTTCCGTAGCTTTTCTTTAAGGAACTGATTTTTATAGCGTCATTCATCTTCATCCCTCCTGAAATGGGTCAATGCCTAATCGTGAAAAGTAATAACCCAATGCTTTCTCAATATAATTGTTAGCAAGGTCTATCTTCTTTTTCCACTTTTGGTCTGTACCCTCGAATTGTCCTAATTCAATGAGTTTGGGGAGCATACCCATATCTCCGCCAGTGAATCCTGTTATCATATTCCAATAGGCCTTTGCAAATTTCTGTCCTGCATCACTATCCGCAGGAATACCTGCATTTTGAAGGCTTATCGCTTCGTTTTGAAGCTGCAAAAAAGTGTCCATAAATGCTTTTCCGCTCTCTTGATCAAAATGACTGCGGATATGGTCAAGGGTCTGGTCATCAAAGTGTTTTATCAGCCAGTAAAAATTATTTTTCATTTGCAGATTAATAATAATGTCGGCATACTTTTTGAAATTGACTGACTGCATTTGTAGGACTTCTTCCCGCAATACTTCCAGTTCCCTCAATGATTCAGAAAGACTTTCTATTTTTGACCGTACAGCGGTAGCCTGCTCCGACAGAACAGCAGCAATTTCAGCCGGTGTGTCAAGGGGAATAAGCCGGTTCTTTATATCGTCCAGAGAAAAGCCTAAGTGCTTGAAGGATAAAATCTGGTAAAGTTTTATAATGTCTTTATATGTATATAATCTGCGTCCTCCTTCGCTCATGGCAGACGGAGACAGCAATCCTTCCCTGTCGTAATGCTGTAATGTTCGTACAGTAGTGTCCATTTTTTTTGCAACTTCGCCAACAGTCATATAGCCTTGTGGTATAGCCTTATGTTTGTCCATGTCTCACCTCCTGCTCATAGTATATCTCATTACGTTACGTCACAAGCAAGTGTTTTAAGAAGTTTTTCAAAAAAGATATGGAATGGCAGGCTGCTGTCAGTCAAATTACCAGTTTCGCCTGTTCCAGTACCTGCAATGCTTTTGCGAAGTTGTTGCTTGCTTCGCTTCCGTTTTTAATCATTTTTTGCCATATTCTTTCTGTATTGTGTCTGTAGTTACTGAAAATAAAAAGGGTAGCTGATTGTCTGATAAGATAACCGCTACCCAAAGGCAAATAATACCGATTTTTCTCTTTGTTCAACTTTCCGATCCTTGAAAAATTATATTGTTTATTTAAACAGCAGCCCCTTAAGTAATCATTCACATACTTTTTTCTGGGGTTATAACTGAAAATGTCCGATGATCTCCTTTAATGTATTCATAGATTCCCTGCATTCCTGCAGCCTTGTATAGCCTTCGACCGCAATATTCTGAGCTTCACCGGAAGTCCCGGCTATGGCATTGATCCCGTTAGTGGATCGGGTTACCATATCATTAATATTCTCAACCGTTTCGGCGATCTGCGAAATATAACCATCCAGCAAGCCAATGGCCTGTTTTGTCTGGCCCATGGTCTGCTGAAAATCATCCGCATCCGCAAGATATTGTACTCCTGATCTGCTGAAGTTCTCGTAATCACCCAATACTGTGCTTTCCAGAAATTTCATGACTGTCATAATGCAGTCCGTCATATTTGAGACTGCCTCGTTCACTTCTCCGACAATGCCGTTAATATTGCCCACTGTCTGCAGAGTCTGTGCAGCCAGTGTACCAATCTCTGATGCCACAACCGCGAAACCTCTTCCCGCTTCTCCTGCCCTTGCCGCCTCAATACTTGCATTCAGAGCCAGCAGATTGGTCTGGGAGGAAATCTCCTTAATATCATCCGTCAGTTCATTGATCTTCTTTACCGCCTTTGACTGTTCAACAGCAAGATCCGTCTTCTGTTTCATTACCGCATACATCTCATCTGTTTTCTCTCTGGATCCACGGCTGTTCTGTTCCATTTCGTTGGCTCTCTCCTGGATCTGTCTGGAATTGAACTCACCACTTTCCGCAAGTCTGTAAATGTTTCCGGAATTGTTCTTTACCTCTTCTATACTCTGCATGATCCGTGCCGTGTTGGCACTTGCTTCTTGCATTCCCGCCGCAATTTCCTGTGTTGCGGCAGAATTCTCCTGTGCGTTGACCCTGTTTTTCTCCATGATATCATTAAGATCTGTCACATTATCAAGAATTGTTTTCTCCGCCTTGTCAATGCTTTGCAGCATATCCCGTAATATCTTGCGCATGGAGCATATCTCTCTTGCCATCACACCAATCTCGTCCTTCTGGCTGCACAGCTTTTCGCCGGATTCTGTTGACCTGAAATCCAGTTTTGAAGTCTGTCCAATGACTGCCGTAAGCTGTCTGATAGGTCTGGATATATTACTGCCCACCATGACTCCCACAATTCCTGACAAAAGCATTGCGATCAGAGCAGCTGTCAGTATAATGATCACCAGAAGGTTTGCCCGGGCATAAATTTCTGAGTCAGGTACCGCCAGCACAAGCTTCATACCATTATCCAGATTATAATAAACAAGATGCTTTTTCACATTCCGGACGGAGTATGAGAACGCTTCACCCTGATTTTTATCGTCACGAAACAGTTCTTCTATTCCCGCAAGAGAAGGATCCAGCGAAGAGATCTGTGTACCATTCTCCACATTTTTACTATGTACAACCGCACCCGATTCATTTGCAAAGAATGCATATCCTGTTTCAAAAAAGCTCAGGGAATCCACCATATTGGAAATCTGTGAAAAATCGATATCCATTCCCACAATGCCTATGGAAGTGCCATCCTGTGCAAAAAGAGGGACCACATAAGAAATCATATAGACATTGATATTCGCATTTAAATAAGGATCCATCCAGATTGCCCGGCCCGCCTTTACCGGAGTGTAGTACCATCCCACATGTTCCGCATCCTCCTCATCATACATGGAAAAATCCGTGGGTACAACGGACTCGAACTCTGCTTCCACAGAGCTTCTTGTAATAAAATAACCGGAAGTAGGTCTGGAATACTGCGGATTAAAGCGGATATACGCTGTTATCGCACCATTGGTCTTCTCTCCGAATGCGTCAATAACCTGGCTGATCTGCCTCGTATAATCGTCGGCATAATTCATATCCTTCACAAAGGAAGCAGAGTCAAACTCGTTCATAAGTACATCGCTTAAAGTCTCCACCGACTGCTCGATCTCCGAGATCACACTGTTTAATTCCAATGCCTCCATCTCCGCCCAGAGCTGCATCTTCTGCCTGGAATTGCTGCCCTCCATCTGCGTTGAATTGATCATTGCCAGCGCCCCTGTGATCACTGTCGTAAGCAGGGAACACATCAGAATTCCTGAAATAATTTTCTTCCGAATTGATTTCATAGTTGTCCTCCAAATTGATTTTTAGAAAAGTTATAGAAACAAAGCATACTGTACGTTTTCATTATAGCTAAATCGTCGTAAATTGTAAATGTCCAGAGTATTTTCCTTCGCCCTAAAACTGACAATAATTTGAGAAAGAAGGATACATTGATGTCAAACACAAACAAGACCATCCAGCAGTTAAACCTGGAGGACGATTTCCTTTTCACTAAGGTAATGTGTAATAAGGGGATCTGCAGAAAAGTTTTAGAAAAAATACCGGGCGTTTCCATACGGGAAGCTTCCGTACCTGCTACACAGAAAACCATCAATACGCTCTAAGACGGAAAAGGAATCCGACTTGACGTATACCTGAACGACAACAAGGGAACTGTATATAATGTGGAAACGGAACGCAGAAAACATAATATGACTTTATTGCAGAGAGACAGGGAAAATCTTGAATTAGGATGAGAAGAAGGCACCCGATATGTCTCTATTAAAAGCGGGATGCCCTGGCATACGGCATCCCGCTACAGCATGATAATGTTTTGTTCTGCATCGCCTTTAGATTCCCTGCTTCATGGGACGGATCATGATCTCGCTCACAAACATCCGGTCTGGTGTTTCGATGGCGTAGGCCACGGCGGTTGCAATATCCTCCACAGTCAGTGAATCAATCGTCTTCCTGAAATCCAGTTCTGCCTGACGGGCGCTTTCACTTTGAATGGATTTATAAAGGTCAGCAGCAGCCTGACAGCTGCCTCACCGATCCCACCGGACGCCCTAAAATTACAACCACCTTGTCATTCATTGTATCCATCCTGTCTGCTCCTCTTTTTTTATACGTTGGAACGACCTGTTTCGGTCTGTTATACTGGCTTTTTTATAAGCTGTTCTTTAAAATTTCCCTGATTTCATCTTTATCCGGCACCTTATAGCCGCCATCCATGATCAGTGTGCTGTCAACAATTCCCGGAAGCATCTCCTCTGTTACCCCAAGTTCTTTCAGATTCATCGTAAGGCCCAATTCCTCCATATAAGCCTCCATTTTCTTCAAGCCTTCTGCTGCAATCTGTTCATCACTTTTTCCTTCCGGATCTACATCCCATACGTTCATGGCAAATCTCTTAAACTTTGCCAGCCCAAACGGGCAGATAAAGCGATAGTATGCCATAGATACCGCTGCAAGGGTCATGCCATGGGTTGCATCCGTATGTGCCGCAACCGCCTGCCCCAGCATATGCA
>CAMWSA010000324.1 GCA_947176785.1 uncultured Lachnospiraceae bacterium | reverse complement strand
GACCTTGAAATCCAGACCAGCACCAACGGAACCGATTATATCCAGTTCAATGTGGCGGTCAGCAAAGGCTTCGGGGAACAGGAACACCCTAATTTCTACCAGTGCGTCCTGTTTGGGAAAGCTACTGAGCGGATCAGCAAAGCCGGGGTCAAAAAGGGCAGCCTGCTCTTTATCACGGGCGACCTTGACCTTGTGGAATTCACCCGCAAAGCCGACGGCTCAAAAGGCATGATCCCCTAGATCACCGTATACGACTGGAACTATGTCCCGACAGGGAAACGTACAGAAGGCGGCAATGCCAATACAGGTAGCGGCGCACCTGCACCCGCTAACGCAGATGATGGTTTCATGGACATGGAAGACTGTGGAGAGAATGGACTGCCGTTCAACTGATGCCCTTAAAAGCAGTTGACGGTACAAGAGGAATTGCACCAGGGAAAATAAATTCCCGGATGCGATTCCTCTTTTTTTATTTTACAAGGAAAGGAATGAAAAAACCAAATGAGAAAAACCGTATTCACTAAAAGCATTAAAATCCTTATCGTCTCCTTGCTGTTGCTGGCAGTCTTTTTCCGAAAGGAACACTCCCAGAAGCTGATGGCACTTGCCTTCATCCTGTGGGCTGTTGTGACAATCGGAATCCTTTTGTTCCGCCAGTCAGGAAAACTGTTCAAGAAATGCTGCGCCCTCTATTCTGCCCTGAAACAAAAAATTGCGCAGATGATGGAAACTTCAGAAGAAACACCATCTTCAGCTCCGGTGCAGGCTTCTGACAGCAGGGAAACGGAGACCATGCTGCTCCATATCTCACTTCGGATCACGGAGAAACTGAAATCCGCCTATCCCCAGTCCGTCTGGCAATGGAAGGACACACCCTCCCTGCAGAACATACTGGCAGGCGGGACTATGCGCATCAAGGTAGAGAACATGGATACCTATACCCATGCAGACATCTCTTTTGACCGCTTCGGGCGGAAAACAGGAAAAGCCAGCAGTTCAGACTGGTATCTGTGCCGCTGGCTTTTTTATGTTATGACCTATGAAAACCCCTGTTTCCATGCCTATTGGTTGTTGTGCTTTAAGTTTCAGCTAAGTGGTACCGGTATTTATAATTCTCCTTTTGTTGCCTGCTTTTTTAGTCAGCTTCCTTTTCCATTCTGTAACCTGGCCCTACACATAGTGAGTCCAGACAGGCAAGGAGTCATGCCCTGCCGGTTCCCTTTTATCATTGGTTTTCTTCGTGTGGTGCTTAATCGTTCCACTCATACTCTGACTGCAGACCGTCAGGGATGTCGACTACATTTACCTCTTTGTACAGTAGCGCGCCGCCATCCATGGTAAGGTAATTTGCAATCCATTCTGTTGACGGATAATCCTTGTATTCGCATACCCTGTCGTTTGCATTCCCGTCAACATACCCAATCAATGCCCCGCAGTCGTTTTTAGAAACCACACAGAACGGCACATAAGTCCTTTCCTCCCAGATAATAGCCACATACCCGTCTCCTTCCACGGTACTTATGTCAGCCAATTCCTGTTCTTCTCCACAGGCGCACAATACAACAGCCATTAAAACAGCAAATACCCAAGCCCTAATTTTTTTCATAAATGACCTTCTCCTTTATCTAAATTACAGCCGTAGACAGCTTATATCGCTAAACTGGTTACCCAATAATGGGCGACAATGGCAATGCATATAATACCTGGCAAAAAGAACAAAAGCCTGAACCAGTTTCTTATCTCTTTGACAAACAAGAAACCTAAGAGATTGGCTATAACCAATGGAATAATGCCGACTGTTAAAGCCATGCCAGCCAAATCCCACCTTTCCAGCATAGCATCCAGATGTGATATCTGTGTATTATGCGTGAAGTATGCAATTAAATTAATCACCACGAATACCTGCGGATCTTAAAACCACTCATTGAATAAGACTTACCAACTCCTATCTCTTTATTGGCATCTAACACATGCGCAAATTCTTTCTTATGACAAACGACAAAAATAATTTCCGTTTACTATAAACCCCTCCATAAATGCACACAATTTTTGCAATGTAATCCTGCGTATGCACGTTGTAAAAATCAGCACAGTGAACAACAAAGTCGCAAAAGTTTTTGTCGTTCACTGTAATTACTGCCGGTTTTCCCTGTAGCACACGCCGCCAATTATGACGCACATCAACCACAGCGTCCATATCCGCATTGTCCTCAAACAAACCGCCATTTATTCTACCTTAATAGTGATTTCCTGTGTTTCACAGCCTTCAGATGTAAAGGTTGCTTTGATTTCCCCTGCTTCCTCTCCTGCCCGCACAACTGCAAGAAAATATCCGTCATAAGTCTCCCATACTGTATTGTCATAATTATTTTCTGTCTCCGGGTCTGCACTTCCAAATCCCTGCAAGCTTCCGGCTCCTTCTACAGAAACTGTCACTTCTTTTTTCGCCTGAAGGTTCACATTACCGTCTTTGTCTTTTAAGCATATGGTCACGTAGGCAAGGTCTGCTCCATCCGCTGACAGAACCTTTTTATCAGATTCCACACACAGTTCCACATCTGCCCCTGCTGTTACCAGTTCATCCTTGCCGTCTTCTACGTCGTTCCGATAACATACAGCTTCCAGTTTCCCCGGCTGGTACTGCGTCTCAAAAGACACATAATAATTAGTTTCTTTGCTGACGGGCTTCCTTCCAAGGGATTTCCCGTTCTGGAACAATTCCACCTCATCCGCATTGGAATACACATTGACAACTGCCGGTTTCCCTTCATAGCCATCCCACGTCCAGCTTGCAATCTCGTCCTTCCACATCCACGCAGTCTTTATTGTGGTTTCCCCATAGTGGTTCACCCGCTCCACTGCAATGTAAGGTTTCTTCCGGAGCCCATATACAATCTTCCTGTAATAGCTCATCGGCCTGCGGTATCCTGTAATGTCTATATCTCCCACATAGGCAATACTGATGGGCCAGTTGGGCGTAAAGCCGTGCCTTCCGTCATAATACCATACCGCACAGCCAGCCTCGCCAAGATAATCATATCCCGTCCATGTCATATCACCGATCACATGGGGATTCTCTTTCACTATCTTCCACAGCCTTACGATATCTGCAGGCAGTGTCTCCGTTCCGAGGATTACACGGTTCGGATACATCTCATGCTCCATCTCATGTCTTGCAGTCAGATAATTGTAGCCTGTCAGATCCGTAACAGATGCAAATTCCTCCAATAGTCCGGTTACGATTTCATTTTGTGCAAAAGCATCCGTCGTAGGACCGGACATCAGATCCGTAGAACTATTGGCCGCATCCACACTTGTGCCGGATTCCTTCTGGGGCGCTGCCTGTGCCGCCATTATCTGCATCATCTCTTCCATAGAGATTCCCATAATGGAACACATAATCTCTCCCATGTGATCCACACAGGCAAGCAGGCCATTGACAGCTACTGTCACATACCGGGTGCCGTCCAGAGCATGGAATTTCTCCGTAATCCTGCGGTTTATCTCTGCCCCCTTTGCACTGGCGGCTTCCTGAATCTCATTGCCGGTTCATTACAATGCTGGTAGCCGGACTTGAACCGGCACGAACAAATGTTCGACAGATTTTAAGTCTGTTGTGTCTGCCTATTCCACCATACCAGCAGATTGTTTGCAGTTCCATCCCGTTCCTCTCTCTTCCAAAAGGTTCCAAAACTTTTGGAGGGATGCCAGGAGGGATATATACAGGAAAAATCCTGCAAGTTTTCAAAAAACCCTGTAAAATCAAGGGTTGTAAGAGAAATTATAAAACTGGCGCTTTGGATTTTAAGTCCCTTGCGTCTGCCTATTCCGCCACACCAGCGGACGCATGATAATGGGGCAGGCCATAAAGCCCCTTACCTAATATCTTATGCAGCCTCTGCCAAAAAATACCTGTCTAGGAGAGTGCAAATGGATGGAGGTGGATTCGAACCACCGAAGCAATTTGCAGCAGATTTACAGTCTGTCCCCTTTGGCCACTCGGGAATCCATCCATGGAAAGCGTACCAACGCTCTAACCTAAGACATTGTAGCATATGTCACCCAAAAATGCAACTGGATTTTTACAAAAATGCACGGCTTGCACGGCTAAAATGTCTGCCCGCTCAATACCTGGCAATGGTATGAAAGCGGTCGCCGCATTATGGTTTCTGATACTTCAGGATCACCGCCGAAAATCTGGAGAGCAATATCTTGATTTTTCCGGCATTAATCCCATGCTCCACCGGTTCTATGGTGTAACCATTCTCGTAGGTCCTGATCAGCTGCACCATCGTGCCTGCCCGGGGAATATTGGCCTGCCAGACCATGACCTCCTTCTCCAGATCATAGCAGTTGTTGTTGACCAGGATCACGCACTGCTCCCGGCGGGTGAAGCGCGCATAGGCCAGGTAATTGTAGTCAGAATCGATATATTTTATGGAACCGGTCTTCAACTCCTGGTGGCTCTTGTGAATCCGAATGATTTTCTTATGGAAATCAATCAGTTCATGATCCTCATGCCCCCAGGGATAGGTCCTCCTGTTGTCAGGGTCCGTAAATCCGCATACCCCCGCCTCGTCCCCGTAATAGATGGTGGGGGCCCCCCCCCCACTCATCTGCCTAGCCACCGCCATCCCGCACCCTGCCTTGTTGACACCCGGAGTGGCCCC
>CAMWSA010000323.1 GCA_947176785.1 uncultured Lachnospiraceae bacterium | reverse complement strand
GGCGCACCTCTCTTTCAGAAGAGATATGCGCGATGCGTTTTTCTCATTATACATTAATAATGTGCGCTTCGGCGCACCTCTCTTTCAGAAGAGATATGCGCGATGCGTTTTTCTCATTATACATTGATAGTGTGCGCTTCGGCGCACCCTACCTCCAGAAGTGATATACGCGGTCTGTTTTTCCCATTATACACCATAAAACGGATTCGGCACAACCATATATTGAATTTCACAGTCAGAAACACCTACATACAATACCGCGCTGCTCTCCTCGCACAGGATGCCGCCGCTGAACAGCACATCCTCCAGATCGGGACGCTTGCTCGGCCCCGGCAGAAGCTCTCTTCTCTCCGCCAGTATCCGGGGTTCGGTGTATTCTCCCGTACGGGGATCAAACACAAACGCCATGGGGAAATAGTGACGCACTTCATCCGGCTTAAAGCATGCTATATGTCCCAGCACGCCCACCCTGCCGTCAGAAAGAAGCTGCGCTTCGTTTACGCCTCCCCATTCCTCCTCGCCGAACAGCTCCAGCAGCGGCGCATCCTCCATGGCTCCCGCCGTCACTCCCGCAAAATTCTCCACTATGGTAAAACCGATCTTCCCCCGACCGCCCTTCTCCCCCTGGGGCCGGGTAAATATTCCGATGCGTCCGTCCGCCAGTTCCACCAGGCGTACATCCTTCATGCCGTCCGGCCCCTGGGCCAGTCTCTCCAGATGCTCCAGGCTTGTTCCGTAGTAAAATACCGTGTGCCAGCACATATGCCCTGGATTATCCGGGCTGGGAAATACCTCCGTTCCGCCTAAAACATAATGCCCAAGCACTTTTGTGATGCTGGGATCCTGCAGAGGATACCGCTCCCAGCCCTCCGCCACCCGGTAAGTATCCTTCTTTGTCTCCTCAAAGAAAACAGCCTGGGAAATCTCGCTGTCCCTTTTTTCCACCCGGGCGCAGATCATGCGCTTTCCCCGGTACAGAAACGGCGCTGTGGGATTGTACACATCATACCTCCACCCCCTGAAATTCCGGCCGCACGGCCTCTGCCGCCCCTTCCCCTGCTCTGTGCTGCTCCAACATCTCCCAAATTGATTTCATATTCCCTTGATATCCTCCTGACATTTCAAATAGCCTCTCAAAATCTCTAAGCCCTATTTCATGGGGCTTCTAATATTCCAGTCTTATGGATTCCCCCGCTTTTTACGGATCATACAAATCAAAAGCCGCCATTTTCCGCCAAAAGATTCCGAGAGACTATTTCAAGAATAAACTATAGGCGACGACATTCGTAATTTCACTTGATGCCTTGCGAAAACTTGCATATATGATATCCGCAAGAACCGAAAGCAGAAAATCCTATGTCAATTTTTATATATACACAAGCGGTTAGATTTCCTTCCTGCACGGCATATGCTGCCCGATTATGCAGCGTGTGCCGTGCGGGAAGCGGAAACTCTTAGCGCTCGTTCGTATCAACCGCCTCCATGGAGTCAAAAAGTTCCTCCAGAGTTACCTCCGCCCGGGCAATCTTGTCATCCGCCGCGCCGTAATAGACATACAGGGCGGAACCGTTTTGGACGCATCCGCAGGCGAATACTACCTCGCCGAAGAACCCTTCCCTCTCGTATGCCGCCTCCGGTTCCAGCACCGGCCTTTGTGACCTGGCGATAATCTTCCCCGGATCGCTTAAGTCCGTCAGCATGGCCCCCAGGCAATACCGGTTATGCACATCCGCGCCGTGATAGATATGCAGCCATCCCCGCTCCGTATAGATGGGCGGCACCCCACTGCCGATCCTGCCATTCTCCCACCCCTCCTCATTCACGCCGCACACATGCCTGTGATCCCCCCAATGGATCAGGTCAGGGGAAGACGCTATCCATATATCCGGCGTGCCGATCTCGTAGGGCACAGGTCTGTGGCAGGCATAATAAAGGCCGCCTATTTTTCTTGGGAAAATTGTTACATCCTTATTTTCAGGCGGGAAAATTGCTCCCACCCGCTGATATTCCACAAAATCTCCGGTAATCAGCAGTGCGGGCATCGCCCCCAGCTCCGACACGGCGGTATAGGTGATACAGTATCTTCCCTCTTCCTCCATGCAGGTGATGCGGGGATCCTCCATCCCCCATCTCTCATATCGCCCCTGAAACGGCAGGGCCGGCTGCCCGTCCACCTTGAAGTGAATGCCGTCCCTGCTGCGCGCCAGCCGCAGATGGGAAATGGAGGTCAGATATTTTATCTTTTTGATACCGCTGGCATTCTTTCTGAAAATCATCCGGGAATCGCTCATGTCATACTTCTGCCCAATCTCCTCCAGGCTCAGCTTCTCAGTCTTCAGCCTGCCCTCCCGCTCGTCATAAACCGGGACACACACATAGCCTTCTTCCTGCTCCCTGCAGGATTCCGCCACCCGGCACAACAGGATATACTCGTCTCCCAGCATGGCCGCTCCACAGTTAAACACACCGTCCACCTTCAGGAAATGTTCGGACGGTTTTACATCCACCGGAATAATAATGGGTTTTTTAGGTTCTCTGATCATATTATCCTCTTCCCCTTTACTGTTCAAAATTCAGACGTATGCCCGCTTTGTCCGTTTTACCGTCGGACATCCTCACTGTGACATTCACATTCTTGCTGCCGGTTCCGTATTCCTCCGTGCGGAATACGACTTTATCTCCCGCGCCGAATACGGTTTCTTTCCCGTCTATCTCCATGATGACCTCCGACACCGCCGTTTCCGGGTCAGTGGATGCCACCCGGACATCCAACTCCACCTTACCCCTTACCTTATCGTTATTCTGAAGCCCGGCGATCTCCGCCGTCACCGTATCGGAAGCGATCCAGACACCTTCCGCCGTGTACTGTCCGTCTGCGTGGGCAATCTGTGTACCCGCAGGCAGTTCCACGATTACCACCGCTTCCTCCGGCTCCAGTTCCACAACGGCGCTGCCTTCCGCGCCTTCCGATAGAACCTGTTTACTTACGCTTTCAAACAGATCCCACTTTCCCTCCGGCAGAGTGTAAGTCACCTGCCTGGTCTGGCTGTGGGGATTATACAAAAGGCAGGTCGCATAGTCCTGTTCCGCCGCTGCCGCCGCGTCGCAGTGAATCCTGAGTACCGCCTCCACATCCGTAGGCTCCACCACCGCCGCAAACATCCCTGTATGGGCGCCGCTGTAAAGAGAGAGATCCGTCTCCGCCCATCCGTATACGGTGGGATCACCGCCCACCCAGGGGGTCTGCGAATTGCTGCTCTTGCGGATTCCCTCAAAGGGGACAGCCTTGCCGGATATCCCGATAATCTCCATGGCCGCTTCATTCCCTGTGGACGACTGCTTTTCTGCCGCCGTCTCCCCCGGGAAAAAGTATCTGGCCGCAGCTGCCGCATTCAGATACCAGATGCCCATGGCCCTGGCATACCGGGTGTCATATTTGGCCAGATCCGCAAGGGCATAGCCACCCGCAAAAGTGTTCATGGAAAAAGCATATCCCCCGCCGTCCGTGGTGCTTCCCATCAGGCCGTTCATGGGGTATTCTCCCCAGCTGCCGGAGATGGAACCCCAGCCGCCCCGGGGAATGGAACTGCCGTTCAGCACATCGGCCAGCAGATTATCTATATCATAATTGCTTCCCTGCCGCGCATTCATCCTGGCCGCCAGCGACGGGGCAAAATACAGAAGCACCTCATACAGGGGGCTTCCGTCAAATCCGTCCAGATAATCCAGACAATCGGCTGCCGCCTCCGCGTACTCTCCCTTACCCGTCAGTTCATAGCCAAGCTGCATCAGCACCGCAATGCCCGCCGCGCAGTCCGGCTCCTTCCACACGCCGTTCTCATAGGGCTGCATGGTCCTGAAGTTAAATCCGGTATAATCAAAAGTCCCCGTCTCCTCCATGATCCGATACGCCTCATACCAGCTTTCCACCGTCGCCAGCGCATCCTCCCGTATCTGCTCCTCCTTGGGATAGTGGGCCGACACCTGCGTAAACAAAATTGCGGGATACAGCATATACCACATGGAAGCACCCTCGGAGCTGCCGCCGGGATTGTTCAGCACAACCCCATCCTCCCGGGAAAAATAGGCGTGCAATTGGGACACATAGTTGTTCCCGTCCTGACTGCTCTTGTCCACCCCCAGCAGTGTGGCGCTGAGAACGGCGGCAACCGTAGCCACCGCCTCCTGGCCGCCGTCCCTGCCGGTCCGGCCATCCCCCACATATGCCGCAAAGCCAAAGGTATCGTTGGTGCTGTCCTGCCAGAGAAGCGGGAAATATGCCGCCCCGGACTGCTCTCCAAACACCAGGTCGTCGTAGGCCAACGCCGCCGCCTCATAGTCAAACCACCTGTAATCCTCCGGCATACCACTGCCGTACCGGGCGATGCGCAATACCTCTTTCTGTCCGGTCATCTCCCTTCCTTCCTCGTTTGACGCGCTCTGTCCGCACGCCCCCGCTGTCATCATTATAGTAAACGCCAGGATCATAGCCGTTATTTTTTTCATTCTTATACCCATCCGTGCGCTTCAGCGCACTCTTAAATCAACAGTTGAATATGCATTTCATTCAACCTTTTACCCATCCGTGCGCTTCAGCGCACTCTCGAATCAACAGTTGAGTATGCATTTCATTCAACCTTTTACCCGTCCGTGCGCTTCAGCGCACTCTCGAATC
>CAMWSA010000322.1 GCA_947176785.1 uncultured Lachnospiraceae bacterium | reverse complement strand
ATAGTCTATATGGAGTTTATACGGGGAAGAAGGAGGACAAGCCTTTGCTGGAAATTAAGACGAATGACGCAGAAGCCGCTGCCAGAATCATCGTTGTCGGTGTGGGTGGAGCAGGCAATAATGCTGTTAATAGAATGATTGACGAAAAGATTGACGGTGTGGAATTTGTTGGTGTAAATACAGACAAGCAGGCCCTGCAGCTGTGCAAGGCCCCCAAATTGTTGCAGATCGGTGAGAAGCTTACCAAGGGACTGGGTGCAGGCGCAAAGCCCGAGGTGGGCGAGAAAGCCGCAGAGGAGAGTTCCGAGGAGATTGCGGGCGCGCTGACCGGTGCGGATATGGTGTTTGTCACCTGCGGCATGGGCGGCGGCACGGGAACCGGAGCGGCTCCCGTGGTGGCCAGGCTCGCCAAGGACATGGGCATCCTGACCGTAGGTGTCGTGACCAAGCCCTTCCGATTTGAGGCCAAGGCCCGTATGACCAACGCTTTGGCCGGTATCAACAAGATTAAAGACAATGTGGATACCCTGATCGTAATTCCCAACGACAAGCTGCTGGAGATCGTGGATCGCAGGACTACTATGCCCGAAGCCCTTAAGAAAGCGGATGAAGTGCTTCAGCAGGCAGTGCAGGGCATCACGGATCTGATCAATATCCCCTCCGTCATCAATCTGGATTTTGCGGATGTACAGACGGTTATGAAGGACAAGGGCATCGCCCACATCGGCATCGGCGAGGGCAAGGGGGACGACAAGGCCATGGAGGCGGTGAAGCAGGCGGTGGAAAGCCCTCTGTTGGAGACTACAATCTCGGGAGCCACCGATATCATTATCAACGTGTCCGGCGATATCACGCTGGCGGATGCCAACGATGCGGCGAGTTATGTGGAGCAGCTGGCCGGTGAGGATATCAATGTGATCCTGGGTGCCATGTATGATGACTCCAGGTCCGACAGCTGTACCATCACCGTGATCGCTACCGGGTTGGAGGATGTTCCGAACTCCGCGCCTCAGTCCAGGCTGGGCGGCGGGCTGCCATACAAGAGCCCTACGACGCATGTGCCCCCCAGTTCCCTGAAGAACTTTGCGGTGCAGCCCGGCAATCCCGCCAATGCGGGAAACGGGGCACCGGCCAGGCCCCTGACAGGCATAAACCGGCCTACGGATATCCGCAGCAATGTGGAGGAGAAATCCCTGAACATCCCCAGCTTTCTCCAGAGAAAATAAAAATGCTTAACACAGCTACATAGAGTGGTTTAGCGCAAAGGCTTACACCCTGGGGGGTAAGCCTTTTTCTCGTGTCTTTCTGATGTCGAAATTTCAAGACGGCTTTTCGCCACAGTTCTACCTGATTACGACAAAATATATAGCCTGTATCCTTTATACTGATTGTGAAGACCTGGGGAACAGATCTTAAGGGGGATTATATATGTATTATGAAGTCTACCTGGACAGTATCTTTTTGATCTGTTTCTGCATGAACCGGTATCTTCTGGGGCTGACTGCCCTGTGTCTGCCATGCACTGCCACGCATGCCAGGCTGTGGGCGGGCGCGGCAGTGGGAGCGGCGGGAGAGTTGCTGGCATTGCTTGTGCCCGTGGGAGGGCTGCCTCTTCGGCTGGTGCTGCTCCTGATCAGCCTGTATGGAATGGAAGGGATAGCCTTCGGATGCTGGTGGGGAAGGGGGCTTGTCAAAATCACGGAAGGTCTTTGCGTCTTTTTTTTCCTGTTGGGCGGCATACTGAAGCTGTTGCTTGGGCTGCTGCCGGGGAGAGAGGGCGGGCTGGCGGGCGGCGGCATGGTGCTTCTGCTGGGGGCCGGATGTTATGAGGGAATCCGCCTGCTGGTGCTGCGCCGGCAAAAAGACCGGGAAAACTGCAGGGTTATCCTGTACGGCGCGGACGGGCGCAGCGTGCAGGTTGAGGGGCTGGTGGATACGGGCAACAGCCTGACGGAGCCCATCAGCGGCAGGCCGGTGGCGGTGCTGGAGCAGGAGATATGGGAGCGGTTGTATCCTGAAAAACCGCCCTCCGGCATGCGAGTGATTCCTTACCACAGTGTGGGGAAGCCTGCGGGAATCCTGACGGGTTATCCGATGAAGGATGTGGAGGTAGAGATCGGGGGCGTCCGGCAGAAATGCCGGGACATATATATAGCCATATGGCAGGAGAGGCTGTCCGAGACGGGAGCCTATCAAATCCTGCTGCAGCCGGCCATGCTGGAAAAATAACTTACGAGCGCCAGGCTGTTCCAATTCCGCACGTCACAGGCTGCGTAACCGGGCGGCATGTGCCGTGCAGGAAGGAAAATCTAACCGGTCATGGGTATAACAGCATGTCGGGAACATGAGGGACCGGAGACCGGATGATCTTCCATAGCCAGTAATAAAACGGAAAAAGGAAAAAAAGCAGTTTTAGAGTGGACGGAACTTAAAATAAGAAAGGAATGAGAGATATGATTTTGATGGCAACGATTCCTGTGGGCATCCCTTTGTGGATGCTTCGCCGGGAAAAGGTAAAGCGGGTACATAGACAGGGAGACATTCATTATATTGGCGGGGCGGAGGTGCTGCCGCCTCCGCTGGAGCTGGAGCGGGAGACTCAGGTGATCGGGGCGCTGGGGACGGAATCTGCGGAGGAGGCCAAATCCATACTGATCGAACACAATCTGCGCCTGGTGGTCTACATAGCCAAGAAATTTGACAACACCGGCGTGGGGGTGGAGGACTTGATTTCCATTGGCACCATAGGACTGATCAAGTCCATCAACACCTTTAAGCCAGACAAAAATATCAAGCTGGCCACCTATGCCTCCAGATGCATCGAAAATGAAATACTCATGTATCTGCGGCGCAACAACAAGACCAGGCTGGAGGTGTCCATCGACGAGCCGCTGAATGTG
This sequence comes from uncultured Lachnospiraceae bacterium, assembly GCA_947176785.1. GTDB lineage: Bacteria > Bacillota > Clostridia > Lachnospirales > Lachnospiraceae > Acetatifactor. The sequence continues at coordinate 1,776 of CAMWSA010000322.1, read as the reverse complement.
GACTGGGACGGCAACGAACTGCTGCTGTCGGATATCCTGGGTACGGACGAGGACATCATCTACAGGGACATGGAAAACGAGGTGGAGCGCAGTCTGCTGTTGAAGGCCATCAACAAGCTGACGGACCGGGAGAAGACCATCATCCGTCTGCGCTTCGGCCTGGGTCACCCGGACGGGCAGGAGATGACGCAGAAAGAGGTGGCTTCCCTGCTGGGCATTTCCCAGTCCTATATCTCCCGTCTGGAAAAAAAGATCATGAAGCAGTTAAAAAAGGAGATGAGCAACAGTATATAGCAGTAATTATACGCACGACCGATAAGATTTTCCAATTCCCTGCGGCACATGTTGTATAATCGGTCAACTTGTGCCGTGTGGGAAGGAAAATCTTATCGGTCGTGCGTATAACTGGCAGATTTTCCCTTTTCAAATCCATGATTTTAGTATATACTAAAAGAACAGGTGAAGAGAAAGAGGCATTGAATGCTTTATGATACAGAGAGACGACATTTTGTCCATGGAATTTTTGAAAAAGACGGAATATACGGGAAGCCATGAGGGTATGCGCTACCGCCTGGAGGGCGTCAGCCGCGAGGAGGGAAAGAAGCTGCTTGTGGCAGTATGGCCCGAGCCTTTTAACTATGTAACCACACCGGAGGATAAAAAGCAGCGGGCAGAGTTTTCCTTTGATGAGGACGGCTTGACGGACGCTGTGGCCTGGATGAATGACAGGCTTTTTGAGGACAGGGAGCGGTGGCAGGACAGCAGTCGGCACTGGGATCAATGATTTGGCGCGGAGGAAGGTTTGGTTGCTTCGCAGCTATATATTGACCGGCGCAGTAACACAGGCTGAACCCATGCTATACTAACGGGCGCTAAGCTTTTCTGATTCCTGCACGCTTCATGCTGTATAATCGGACAGCATGGGGCGTGCAGGAGGGGGAATGTAGCCGTTCGTGAGTATATGCAGGAACAGGGGAAAATAAACGGATTGGAAGAAATGATATGTTAAAATATATTATAAGTGACATGCTGGCGATGCTGCGCTATCTCCCTTACGGGATCATAGCGGGGCTGTTTGCTGTCCTGATATTATGCGCAATTAATCGGGGCAGGAAAAAGCGGGGCGTGGCGGCGGTATCGCTGCCGGCGGTGTCCTGTCTGGTGATGTATGTGGCGATTATGCTGGTCATCACCTATTTTTCCAGGGAGAGCGGCAGCAGGAGCGGATTGGATCTGGAGCTATTTTCCACCTGGGGCATCAACAATCGCAATAACGCCTATGTGGTGGAGAACGTGCTGTTGTTCATCCCCTATGGCTTTGTGCTGGCCTGGGCCGATACCCGGCAGAGAAGCTTTTTCAGAAATCTCCTGACAGGGGCGCTGACAAGCCTTGCCATCGAATGTATGCAGCTTGTCACAGGAAGGGGCTTTTTTCAGATTGACGATATCCTGACCAACATCCTGGGCACGATCCTGGGGTTTCTAGGTTACCGGATGGTGCATGGCATTTGTAGTATATGCAGGAAACAGGGTTGAATAGTGCCTGTATAAGAATAACGCTCTTTGAAGATCTTTCTTTTTATTAAAACGAACTCCACCATATAGTGTCTGTTCGGATTACAAGCGCCATTTACATTAAATGCTTTTGTCACTTATGCCCCCGCTTTTTGCATAACAATGATTGTGTTCCAAGCTTCTTTTAGATCTTATATAGATTATATATAGAAACACAATATAAAGCAACTGTTGTGTTCCGGATTTCTTCTATAAAATATT
>CAMWSA010000321.1 GCA_947176785.1 uncultured Lachnospiraceae bacterium | reverse complement strand
ACGCGGGCTGTGCCCGTGTTATTGCGTCAATCGGTAATGGATGTGCAACCTCCAAGCTTACCTCTTCCTGCATAACGCGGGCTGTGCCCGTGTTATTGCGTCAATCGGTAATGGATGTGCAACCTCCAAACTTACCTCTGCCTGCATAACGCGGGCTGTGCCAGTGTTATTGCGTCAGTCGGTAATGGATGTGCAACCTCCAAACTTACCTCTTCCCCGCACAGCAGGTGTTTAGCCTAAACCAAACTCCTGCTGCGCCCCGCTTTTCTGCTACAAACAGACATGCTCATTATAGCCCCCCGCCGCTAACCCGTCAATAAAAACGCACAAAAAAAGATGTCCTCAATAATGACATCGCCCCGCATCTTTCGGCAGTCCAAAACAGGCTTCCCTGTGTCACACCGGAAAAGCCTGTCTGTGCTGCTGTCATTGTTTACCAGCCCTTTACAAAGGTATCAATATAATGATTCAGACACTTCTCAATGACCTGAATGGCGTCTTCCCGGTTCCCTTTCTCGTTCACTGCCGTAGTCTTGTTCTCCAGCGCCTTGTACACCGTAAAGAAATGCTCCATCTCCTCTACCAGATGGGGCGGCAGTTCGGAAATATCATGATAGTTATTGTAATTGGGATCGTTAAAGGGCACCGCAATGATCTTCTCGTCATTTTTGCCATTGTCCAGCATGGAGATCACACCAATGGGATAAGCACGCACCAGTGTCAGGGGCTGCACCGGCTCCGAACACAGCAGAAGCACATCCAGCGGGTCCCCGTCATCCCCGTAGGTGCGGGGGATAAAGCCATAATTGGCCGGGTAGTGGGTGGAGGTATGCAGTATCCTGTCCAGGATCAGAAAGCCCGTCTCCTTGTCCAGCTCATACTTATTCTTGCTGCCCTTGGAAATCTCAATTACACAGATAAAATCAGAGGGCTTGATCCGGCTGGTACTGATGCTGTGCCAGATACTGCCGTTCACCTGTTTCGTCTCGCTCATTTTATACATCCTCCTCGTCAAAAAGCATTTTTACGCACAACCGATTACATTTTCCTTTCTGCACAACATCTGTTGTCAGATTATGCAGCATGTGTTGTGCAGGAAGGAAAATATTGACGGTCAATAGAGCATCCCATAAAATATGCTGAAAACACACATTTTTCTGTTAAGAATCTATTATAAACTATCCCCAGTCCCACGGTCAATAGCTTTGCACAAAAAATTACCTTCATCATACTATAATACTAACCAATCCCGCAAGATATGAAAGGAGCGCCATGAAAGATTTTGGTTTTGACGGCAACTGCGATAAGTTCCCTGTGGGCATGGCCTATGTGCCCTGGCAGCAGTTTGACAAAATCTGTGACAATCTGGAAGAAGGCTTCCGTGACGGAACCATATTTCCTGAACTGAATAAACCCTTTACAGGAAGGAGATGCGTGAAATGTTGAGTCAGGAAGGAATGCGCATGTTAAACGACATCAGCATCGTGGACTTTGTGCTGGTGGATCTGTCCCTGTATCTGGACACCCACCCCTTTGACCAGGAGGCCATGGAATATTTCAACCACTATGTGAGAATCAAGAACAAGATGAGCCGGGACTTCTCCATGAGATTTTTCCCTCTCACAACGGATCAGGCCGAATCTAAAAAAGAATGGAGATGGGGCACCGCTCCTCTTCCATGGGAAGGAGAGTGTTAAGCTATGTGGAGTTATGAACGCAGACTGCAATTCCCTGTGAATATCAAGGAGCCCAACGCCCAGCTGGCCCAGGCCATCATCTCCCAGTTCGGCGGCCCCGATGGCGAACTGGCCGCCAGCATGCGGTATTTATCCCAGAAATTCGCTACCCCCTACAAGGAAGTAGCCGGACTGTTAAACGACATCGGCACGGAGGAACTGGGGCATCTGGAGATCATCGGTGCCATCGTATTCCAGCTGACCCGCAACCTGTGCATGGAAGAAATCGAAAAGAGCGGTTTTGACAAGTACTATGTGGATCACACGCTGGGAATCTGGCCTCAGGCGGCCGGCGGCATCCCCTTCAATGCCTGTGAATTCCAGTCCAAAGGGGATATTATCACGGATCTGTTCGAAGATATGGCTGCCGAACAGAAAGCCCGCAGCACCTACGACAATATCCTGCGCCTGGTGGATGACCCTGACGTGTGCGCTCCCATCCGTTTTCTGAGAGAACGCGAAATCGTCCACTTCCAGCGGTTTGGCGAAGCGGACCGGGAAGATTGCAGTAAATCAGCAATCACATAATACCATCGCCAAGACGCATCCCTACATGTATCTCAGAACTCTGTGCCTCATATTTTGCACAAATAGAAAGGACCTTTCCGCTTCCTGACTCTCAATCTAAAAAAAGCTTCAACCCCCTATAGAACATTTGCGATAATCAGAAATTATATCTTTTAATGTAATACTTTCCAGGCTATCACACAAATCATTACCGATTTTCTGATAAGAACAATCCAAAACACTATGAATATTTTTTCCTACAGGACATAGCTGTGAGGGTAATGAATGAATACCAAACAGTTTAGAAACAAACTCTGGTTCTATCGCCTTACATATACGATATAATGTTATTTCATTCAACGGGCAGTCCAGTGTTGCACCGCCCGTTCCAAATTTAACAGATATTATTCCGTCTTTTTTCAGTGAACTTATAATATTCCGGATAATAACAGGGTTGCTTCCAGTAGATAACGATAAAAGATTACTGGTTACTTTTTGTTTTTCTCCATATTCATAAATAAATACTAAGCAATGAATTGCGATTGAACATTTTGTACTGATGTGCATTGCATGTCTCCTTTTTCTGTTAGATTATATCATATATATGTATTGCTGTAAATCTTGACATTACACCATGTGTTTGCTATAATGGTGTAAATTTTAAAATTACAGGAGGTCTGATATGAATGTTCTACAAATTACCTTCAGCCCAACCGGAGGGACTGATCAAGTGACAGAAATCATAACCAAAGCATGGGGAATGCCTGTCAGTAAAATTGACTTATCCAATGCGGAAACCGATTATTCCTCGTTTCGTTTAGGAAAAGAGGATATAGCAATTATTGCCGTTCCCTCTTATGGAGGACGTGTTCCCAGTCTTGCCGTAAAAAGAATTTCAAATATCCACGGAAATCAAACACCGTGTGTCATTGTATGCGTATATGGCAATAGGGCATATGAAGATACATTGATTGAATTGAACAATGTTGCGGAAAAAAGCGGTTTTAAAGTAATTGCCGCCATCGCTGCCATTGCGGAGCATTCGATTATACACCAGTATGCGGCAGGCAGACCCGATGCGAAGGACGAAAGCGAGTTGATCTGTTTTGCCAAAAGGATTTTAGATAAAATAAATGGCAGCTTAACTGGATTTTCCACACCGCAAATTCCGGGAAACCATCCCTATAAGAAAGCAGGCGGAGCCGGTTTAGTGCAAAAAGCAGGCAGCGGCTGCACAGGCTGCGGCCTTTGTGCCAGGCAGTGTCCCGCCCAGGCAATAAGTAAAGAAAATCTGAAAACAGCAGACAGCCAAAAGTGTATATCATGTATGCGCTGTGTTGCAAAATGTCCGCAATCAGCCCGTAAAGTGAATGGAGTTATGGTCTCTGTTGCGGCATTAGCGATAAAAAAAGCCTGTTCAGCAAGAAAAGAAAACGAGTTGTATATCTAAAATCAGAGGAGAGTCACCAAAAGTTCTCAGGCATGTTCACCCGGCTCTTTGCCCGCAGAAATATACACCATTCCGGTTATAGTGTACTTGCCGCTTCTCATAGAATTTAGGGAAGCCGTCAAGGGAGAAAGCTTATGGGCAAAAGCATCAACTCTCCTACACCCGATACCTTGATCCGCATAGACAAAATGAGGCTGACAGTAACCAATCTCTACCCCGCCTCTCAGAAAAAATCAGAGCAGGAAGCACGGCAGGAAATCTCCGCCAGGCTCTATCAGATTTTCAAAAAATATGCGTAAGCCGCCTGCCAGCCAATCACACAGACGATACAAGCATTTTGAGGATATATGTCTTACGTTTCCAGGAGGCAGGCAGAATGTATGACGCATTGTATGCAAGACAGTCAATCGAAAAAAAGGACAGTATATCCGTTGAAAGCCAGCTTGAATATTGCAGATATGAAACCCATGGGGAAGCCTGTATCGAATATACGGACAAGGGATTTTCGGGCAAAGACACTAACCGTCCCGGCTTTGAAAACATGATGAATGATATCCGGGCGGGGAAAATAAGGCGTGTCATTGTCTACAAGCTTGACCGTATCAGCCGTTCTATTCTGGACTTTGCAAACATGATGGAAACCTTTCAGAAATATCATGTAGAGTTTGTTTCTTCCACGGAAAAATTTGACACATCCACGCCGATTGGCCGGGCTATGTTGAATATCTGTATCGTGTTCGCCCAACTGGAACGGGAAACCATCCAAAAACGAGTGACGGACGCGTATTATGCAAGGTGCAAGCGAGGCTTCTACATGGGCGGGCGTATTCCCTATGGTTATCGTCTGGCAAACACGGTCATTGACAATATCCGCACTTACATGTATGAGGAAGTCCCGGAGGAAAGCAAGCAGCTAAAGCTGATTTATTCCATGTATGCGGACGCGGACAATTCTCTTGGGGACATTGTGCGATACCTGAATGA
>CAMWSA010000320.1 GCA_947176785.1 uncultured Lachnospiraceae bacterium | reverse complement strand
CTATAAGGATTTCAAAGGAGTCCTTATGACGGATGGGCTGGAACAGTACCACAAGCTTGCCAGGGAGCAGGAGGGACTGGCCAATGCCAACTGTTTTGCCCATGCCAGACGCCACTTTGCCAATGCCATCAAAGCTATGGGCAAAGGGAATGGGGAAGCAGTCAAAGCTTCCGTGGCGTATAAAGCGCTGGTACGCATCGGGGCCATTTATGACTTGGAAAAAGCCCTAAAAAATCTTTCTCCCAAAGAGCGCCTGAAAGAACGGCAGACTTCCATCAGACCACTGGTGGAGGAATACTTTGCGTGGATAAAGGACGTTTTCAGACAGGGACTGGTTCTTCCGAAAAGTGAAACGGCAAGAGGCCTTGCATACAGTATCAATCAGGAGGAATATCTCAAAGTGTTCCTGACGGATGGCGAGGTTCCGATCGATGATTCTGCATCGGAACGGGCACTCAGGAATTTTACCATCGGCCGCAAGAACTGGATGACGATCAATACTGTCCGCGGAGCCCAGGCGAGCGCAGTCATTTACAGCATTATAGAAACTGCCAGGGCAAACGGTTTAAATGTGTATTATTACATCAAGTATCTGCTGGAGCAACTGGTAACACTTGTAGATGAACAGGGAAATATAGAACAATCAGAGCTGGAGCCACTCATGCCGTGGTCAAAAAACTTGCCTGATGACTGTTATAGTAAGCGTCGCGGATAAGCGGCGCTTATATTTAATGGTGGGCGTCAGATTTGACGCTTACAATAATAGGGTATCTCCTTTGGAAAAGTTCGGGAGTTTCCCGGACTCACTACTCTATGATTTATTTACACAGCATGCCTGAACTTTAGGACTCCAAGGAGCTATATTTTCAAGTTCTCCGTCAGACATGTTTTTATTCGGTCTTGCTTCGAGAAGGTATTCCAGATACTTCTGAGGATTCAGGCCGTTCGCCCTGGCAGTTTCAAGGAGTGAATATACCATCATGCTGGCATCGGCGCCGTCTGTTGTATCGCAGAACAGCCAGTTGCGCCTCCCCACTGTTATGGGGCGGATGGAATTCTCACTTAAGTTGTTCGATATGCTGCAGTGCCCATCCTCAAGATAGGTCATCATGTACGGTCTCTGATTTCCTGCATAGGTTAAGGCTCTGGCAAGGCGGTTTCCGTTTGGAGCTTTCTGCTTATCAATCCACGCCATAAAAGCCTCAATGACAGGTTTCTGGTCCTTGAGACGACGGTTGTATATCTGCCTGTAAGAGAGCCCTTTTTCACGGTAACTGCGCTCGTATTCAAACAGTTTATTGCAATAGAGGAAACCCTGCACGGCAGGATCAGTGTAATCCTTCTCCTTCCCTTTTGGGATGGCTTCCAGAAAATATCTTCTGATGTGTGCATAACAGCAGCATCTTTTGAAGTCTTTCAGCTTGTTGTATCCGGCATATCCGTCTACATTGATATAGGTGCCAGGTTCCGATCCTGCAAAGAACTTCGCCGCAGCATCACCGTTTCTTGTCGGATGATACTGGTAAACGATGATCGGACTCAGTCCGTCATCTCCGGAGCGGAACAGCCACACATAGGACTTTGACTGTGCCCGCCTGCCAGCTTCCTTGAGTACCTGGATGGGCGTCTCATCCCCGGCAACATACTTCCTTTTTACAAGCTGACGGTGAAAGTAACCGATCATTGGAGAGAAATAATTCTGTGCACAGTAGATCGTCCAGTGTGCCATTGTACCGCGCCCTATCTTTACTCCGAACTGGTTTTCAAAGTCTTTCTCCTGCCGGTAATAAGGCAGGGCATTGATGAATTTTCCATACATGACATGGGCAGCCAGACCGGAGGAAACATAGCTGTGGGGAACCAAAGGAACATCGCCTTCCTCTTTGACGAACTGCGGTTCAAGCGAATCCTTACAGTCCGGGCATTCATAGGTGGTCGCCATATAATCGACACGCTCCAAAACTGCCGGATGAAAGACAAGCTCTGTCCTGGCAATCTCCGTACCGATGGGTACCATCGGGGTGCCACAGACAGGACAGCTCTTTTCCCCGTCCGTCAAAGAATCCAGCAGAACCTCCCTGCGGGGAAGATGCTCAAACATCTCCTCATACGTTGCCTTGGGTTTACGTTCTCTTTTGTGAGCTGCAACATCTATGATCTCCGGTTCTATGATCTTAAGTGTCCTGTCATCCGGAAGTTCCTCTGCAAAGAGATTCATCTGGCCGGGAAAAGGTGCTTTCAGCTTTTCGCTGGAGGAACCAAACAGTTTTGCTTTCAGGTAGTCCACTTCCGCCTGCTTATTGCCCAGCTCCTGGCGCAGGTTTTCAATGGTCTTCTGTAAAGAATCCATGGTTCTTGTCTGGGACAAGATCAGTTCATTCAGTTTTGAAATGGTGTCCTTTAGCTCGATAAGCTGGATGTCTTTTGCTGAACGTGGCATGTTTTTCTCCTGTGTCTGATATACGTTAAGTATACCACAAAACAGGTTCAAAAGCCAGTAAAGTCAATGGTTTCAGGACATTTTGATAGCTTTTGGCTGTTCGATTTCAAGGCCCGACATCAGCCAGTCGAATTGCTGCCAGGTGATGGGTTTTACCTCGGAGCGGTTCCTTGGCCAGCGGTATCTTCCCTGCACAACATCAAGCCGTTTATATAAAAGGACATAACCATCCGGTTCACGAAGCAAAACTTTTATACGGTCACACCGTTTGCCACAGAAAAGATAGATGGAATGCTCATTGGGTTCTTCTCCCAGCTGATCCATGACGATGGCGTACAGACCATCCAGGCTCTTCCTCATATCGGTATAGCCCGTGATGATATAGATGTTTGCTGCACCGGAAATATCACCAAGCATGCGGCATACCTCCGATACACTTGAGCGTATTTTGGATCACTGTGTCATCTGCTCCATTATAGAAACGGACCCTGATATTTCCACACTCTATTTCAGCTGCAATACATGGAGGGGTAGGTCTGGCCGGATGGCTAACATTTTGCTCCACCATCGCAGGAGCAGATGCAGGAACCTCTATCATATCGAGTTTTACGATCTCCTGCTTTACAGGGAGGGCCGAAACCCTGTTTGCGGAGTCGGGAATAGAATATCCCGCTTTGCGCAGTTTGCTGACCCAGTTATAAAAGGTTCCGGGATTAATTCCCTGATTTTGACACCACTGGTAATCGGAAAGTCCACTGCGGCGGCATTCCATTATGAGTTTGATCTGTTCAGATTTTCTTACACCATTAGGATTCATAATGATCGCTCCTTGAAGACAGAGTAAAACGCTTGCCTCTAGCATTGAAGGTAGAGCAAACTGCTCGCGTTTCCTGGCAATCATTATATAATCTTTGAAAGAGGGATGAAATCCACCCCTTTACTTTGCGCTTACGAGATTAGTTCTTGTGTTAGGTTTTGTGGAATCACATTGTGAAAGTTTTTTATAAACTGAGAACTGAGTAATGACAAGACGATTTTAAATGCTGGTATGCTTCTTTGGACGGTAGAGGTATTTGATAAGAAATCGAAGATGGATTTTGGAAACTGTCTTTTATATGGATATTACTGGGATAAGGACTTAAAGGAAGAAAGTGAGGACATTTTCTTGGACTGGGTAAGTCGCCAAGCTGAGAAAATATCTTCACTTTTACTATATTTATCTTACTTTTAGAAACTACTCGGAAATACCAAGTGTGGACAACAAATTAACAAAATCGATATTGGATGGTTCAGGTATACCGTGATAGACACCATGCATATATTGATTACGAATATTTGTATTAATATGAATTTTGTTGTCATAATAGGTAATGCACTGGATTTCTTTATGACCTTGTTCTAGTTCATTAATCACATAGATACACTCTTTAGGAATGCCAGATTCCATAAGTAAAGTATTGTGTGTTGTCACTATTAGCTGACCAGAGAGATTCATATATAAAGATTGAACAAGTTTTTTTACCAATAGATCATGGACACCAGTATCAAATTCATCAATTACCGCAACAGATCCCTTTACTACAACTAACATAAATGGAAGCAATTGTAGAAGAGATTGTGTTCCGGTAGATTCCATTGAGAATTCGATATCTCGTTCCTGGCCTGCAATTATTTTTTTTTGCATGAGTTGGTAGTAAATGTTATTGTCTTTTTTTGACCGCTTATAGTAGACTGCATTAATATCGCGGTAAGTATTTTTGAAAAAGTCATTTAGCATATCTTCTGTTTTATTAAGAAGGGATTCGTCTTCCGAAGAAACGTATCCTTCATCAAAATCTCCGAAAATTTCATGTGGTAGTCCAATAATTCCACGTTCTTGGCGGCTGCCAAACTTAATTTTGCAGGAGATTCTGCTTAGAAATGCCATAACTTCGTCAAAATTGTCAGAGAGTTGCTCTTTAATATATTCATCAGCCTTATCATCTGACTCGTGCATTAGGATAGATAATAAGGAATGTTTTCCCCAATATTTAGCACAGGCGGACTTTATTTCCTGATAAGCAGCTTTTTCTTGAAATATTTTTGTGCTTATAGAGGTTTTTTCAGGTGTAAGATCAAAATAAACACCTTTATTTTTGGTTAGAACATATTCAAGCCGTTCATGGATAATTTGTGTTTCATTAGTTTCAAATATATATTTACCGCTTTTTCCATTAAGTTGAAAACCAAATTCCATATACAT
>CAMWSA010000319.1 GCA_947176785.1 uncultured Lachnospiraceae bacterium | reverse complement strand
GGCTTAGAGTAGATCCCCTGATGCTGACGCTGCCCTATTTTACGGACTATGTTGAGGACACGGCCTTGAAAGACGACTGGTGTACTTTTGAAGTGGAGACAATCAGGGGGTATTGACACGCAGGGAGAGAAAAAGATGAGAGAGAATCGAGAAAAAGGCGCTGTGGTAGTGGAGGCAACGTTGTCCCTGACCGCTTTTATGTTTGCCATTCTGATCATCCTGTCCATTGCGGGAATCGCCTATACCCAAAGCAAGATGGCTGTGGCGCTTAACTCCGCCGCCAAGGAGATTTCCCAGTACTGTTTTCTGTATTACAAATTCCAGCTGGACAAGCCTAATGCCGACCTGAGCAAGGGTACGGAGGATGCGCAGAAAACGGTGGAGGACACCATGGATGGCCTGGGGCAGATGATGGATTCTTTTGGCAACGCGGGATCAGATTTTGAGGTGAAGAACTTTGACAGTGCGATCAATGAGTTGGAAAAAGGTGCCGATGCCGCCAACAGGACGGTGTCCAAACTGGCAGGCCAGATTGCCGAAGACCCTAAAGCATTCATAGTCGGTATGGGTAAGCTGGCAGGCCGGGAACTGGCGGAGGCCGGCAAAGTATATCTGGGACAGGTCATGGCCAGGGCGTTTATGGCTAAGAATCTGAAGTCTTTCTCGGGAGACGATCCGGATGATTTTCTGCGCAGGCTCCATGTGGTGGATGGCATGGACGGACTGGATTTTCAGTATACTGCTTTAATGGCCTATGGAGAATCCAATGAGATTCAGCTGGTATGTACCTATCAGGTGCAGGTGGTGCGGCTGTTGAACATGGACTTTACATTTACGTTTCGCCAGACGGCCAGGACACTGGCATGGGGGAACGGGGTATCTCAGGTTAGCCCCAAGAGCATCTGGGCTATGGGAGCTGGAGCCAGGGGGGATTATATTGTTGAAAAGGAGAGGGAAGGGTATGTCTATATTTCTCGAAGTCATGGATTTGATGCCTATATAAACAGCGGCGGAAGGAATGAATTTGTCACGATTACTTCCATAGACCCTACGGCCAGTACAAACGAAAGCATCAGTGATATTAAGAGACGGATAGGAGGCAGCTTTACGGACATGTATGGGAAAGTATCCCAACTGGATAACTCTGTCCCCGTTATAAAGGGAGACGAAAAAGTGACTTTGGACTCTAACCCGGCCACAAGGACCTACAAGGTTGTTGTGGTATTGCCTGAAGGAACAGATGACGACTACAAGATGAAGGTGAACGAGGCAATTTCGCAGCTTAAGGTTATGTATTCGGATATTCCGCTGGAAGTGGTATTAAAGCAGGGCTATGGGAGCCTCCCTGACAAAAGTGCAGATAAGGAAAAGCCGGAGAATCACAGCAATGTGGAAAATGAACCATAAGGAGGTGCCAAAATGCTTGGTTGGATGACATTGTGCAGCATCCTGATCAATGGGGCGGCAGCCAGTCTGCTCTTTTATGAATTGCGAAAAAACAGGGAAATATATCGGGTATGGCAGGGGGAGAAGCTGCCCGGGGCGTTGCTTCTCTACAGTGTAATTATGGCGACGATGTCCGTGGGGCTGTCTCTGTTTATCACATATTTCTACAGCGACAATACCTTTCTGTTTACGCTGAAACGGGTGTTTATGCTTGCCTTGCTATGGCCCATTGCCTATACGGATTTCACGGCTTATCGAATACCAAATCTGTTTATTGCGGCGGGGCTGGCGGCCAGGGGAGCGGTGTTTGTGGCGGAGTTTTTGTGGGAGAGGGAAATACTGCTCTCTTACCTGCTGACGGAGTTAATCGCAAGCACAGTTTTGTTTCTGGTGGCCACACTGTGTACGGTTATTATGAAAAACAGCATTGGAGGCGGCGACAGAAAGCTGTTCATTGTGATGGGACTGCTACTGGGGCTGCAGGGAACATGGGGAGCGATTTTCCTGTCGTTGATCGTCTCTTTTATCATCGCCGTGGCGCTGCTGGCCACCCGGAAAAAGTCGAGAAAGGATGCTATTCCCTTCGGACCGGCGCTGGCAGCAGGCACTTATCTGTCAATATTCCTGACAGGGATGTGAGGAGGTTTTGGCTATGAAAAATTATAGATTTATAGCGCCCATAGTGTTGATTGTTTTGTTTGCGCTGGGGATATATATGATTGGCAGCAGCAATGTCAAAGAGGAGAATCAATACCGGCAATATCTGGAGGATGCCAGAACATATGCCGCCCAGGAGATAGAAATCTATGCACTCCAGAACTATCAGAGTGCCATAGAAATGCGACCGGCCCTGGAACTCTATATGGAGGTGGCAGAATTTTACCGGGATACCCTGAAAGATCAGAGAAAGGCTGCAGAATGGGGGGGAATATCGCTGGCAAAATACCCAAAGAGTCCAAAGCCCTATGAATTCCAGTTGGATATTTTTCTGCAAAATGGAGATTATATGGCCTTTTTTGAACTGTATGACAGGATGGTGAACCGTCATGTGCTTTCGGAGACAGCGGATGCCCTGTACGCTTCGGTGGAGTATGCATACTATGAGCAGGGAGCATATGATGAGATGTGCATATTCAGCAGTAATCTGGCGCCCATCCGCAGAAATGAGACCTGGGGATACTGCAACAGCAAGGGTAAGAACAAGATTGGGGCTTTTTATACATATGTGGGTGCATTCAATAATGGTATGGCTCCGGTAATGGATGCAGAGGGAGAAGCCTATTACATTGACAGCGATGGAAACAAAGTTATGGCGGTAAATGTGGAGGAGGATATTCAGGGGCTGGGCGTTATGTCATCAGCGGACATCTATACTGTGTTCAGCGGAGGGGAATGGAACTACTATAACAAGTCGGGAGAATTGCTGATGGGCGGTTTCGCGGAGTGTTCCACTTTTGCCAACGGCCTGGCGGCAGCCAGGACGAAGGAGGGGTGGAAAATCTATGATGCGTCTGGAAATGTAAAGTCAGTGACAGCCTATGAAGACATGGCTATGGATGAGAAAAGGGTGGCATACAGGAACGAACGGCTTTTTATCAGAGTGGACGGCTGCTATGTCATGACTGACGGGGCGGGCAGCCGGATCGGGACAGAGACCTATGAGGATGTGAGGATCTTCTATGAAAACACCTATGCGGCGGTGAAGAAGAATGGCAGATGGGGGTTCATTGACAAGGAGGGCAACTGGTTCCTGGAGCCTGCCTATGAGGACGCCAGAAGCTTTTCAAACGGGTTTGCAGCAGTGCGGACGGACGGTCTGTGGGGATTTATCAATATGGAAAAGGAATTGTGCATTCCCTGTCAGTTTGACGAGTGTAAGGACTTCACGGTTAACGGAACTGTGCCGGTAAGAAGGGATCAGACATGGTCGGTACTGCTTTTGTACAGGGACAATTATTAAACGGCTTCAGCGCAGGTGGGCGCAGAGCCAGGGGAAGGTCATGAGATAAGTGGTTTTACGTGAAAATTTTCAAATACACAAAAAGAAGGAGAGTCATATCATGGTATTTACATTTGAGACAAGCGGAAACAATACTTTTCTGGTGTACGCAATTCAGGAGGAAGATGTGCTGGATACCATGACGCTGGGCATGATCACCAACAATCGGATTCCCGGCATGGTATCTGTGCTGTACACCCAGATGAACAGGGATTGCTTTCTAAAGTATACTGTGACCGCAAAGGTCACAGTGAAGCAATTCTTTTCCGGCGTAGTGAACAAGCGCAGGCTGCTGGGGGTCTTTTCCAGTGTGGCTTCAGTGCTGGCCGTGGCGGAGGAATACATGATAGACTGTAATTCCCTGTTATTGGATACGGACTATATTTATGCGGATGTCAGTACCTGCAAAGCGGAGGTCATCTGTCTGCCGGTGATCAGGGAAACAGAGAATATGGATATCGGCCTGTTTTTTAAAAATATTATGTTTTCCACGCAGTTTGACCAGACGGAGAACTGCGATTATGTGGCGAGGATCATCAATTGTCTGAACAGCATGCCAGTATTTGCGGCGGCGGAGTTCCTGCATTTGTTGGAGGAATTGCAGGAGGCAGGGAGTTCTTCTGCCCCTCAAGGGGAGCAGGTTCAGCCCATCCCTTTGCCTCAGATACTAACTCCAGTGCCTTCTCAGCAGTTCGTCCAGATTTCCCAGGTCAATATTCCAGCACAGTCTCAGCAGCCTGTCCCTGTGCCCCGGGCCCAAGATTCAGAACAGCCCCGGCAACCCGCTCCCGTATTCAGGGAACAGGGAAACCCTGCGGTAGCCGGAATGGGTTTTTCAGTACCAGGACAAGGTGGTGAAGGCGGATTTGCTGTTCAAGCTTCTCCTGAGTCGTCTACTCCGAAAAAAGAGATTTCCATGTTGTACTTGCTGCAGCATTATAACAAAGAGAATGTAGCGGCATATAAGGCTCAGAGGGAGGCCAGAAAGAAGGGCGGTACAACAGCGTCTGATGCCCTCCCCGGGTCTGCTCACGTCTCTGGATTTGCTGTGCCGGGACAACAGCCTCAGACACAGCCGCCTCAGACACAGCCACCCATTGTCCTGCCCCGGCATTCGCCAGAGCAATCCGTTTCCGTCAGCGATCATTTTGGGGATACGGTGGTCATGGGGGTTGACAGCGAAGGGGAGGACACAGTGGTGATGGGCGAGATGCTATCTGCACCTGACATAAAGCCTTACCTG
>CAMWSA010000318.1 GCA_947176785.1 uncultured Lachnospiraceae bacterium | reverse complement strand
CGGGAATTATTGCGGCGATTCTTCCTTTCATGGTATTATATCCTTTCCTGCAGAAGTATTTTGTGAAGGGTGTCAATATCGGGGCCGTTAAGGAATAGGCTCTCTAATATCTCTACAACGCAAAAGGATGGCCTCGGCCATCCTTTTTAATTATATGCACAACCGAATGGATTTTCGGAAAAGCTGCATAACGCAGCCTGTGCCCGCGTTATCGCATTAATCAGTGTTTGGACGTTACTTCCAAGCTTCCGGGCTTACCATGCTCCCACATATCGCAGGCCGGGCTTGCAATACTGCCTTAATCAGTATTTGGATGTTATACATCCAAATTTATTTTCTGTCATTCAGTCTGGATTTTCAAATTTTCTGGCTTTTCCGTAAAAAGTCCCCTCCGGCATTCCGCAGGCATCCGCCGCCTGCCTGAGCGATATCTTTTTCTCTCTCCAAGCCCGGTGAATTTGTTCAAAATTATCCGGATAAGGAATCGCCGGACGCCCAAACTTAACTCCCCTGGCCTTGGCCGCCGTAATGCCCTCCGCCTGACGCTGCCGGATGTTTGTCCGTTCATTCTCGGCCACAAACGACAATACCTGTAGGACAATATCGCTCAGGAACGTCCCCATCAGGTCTTTTCCCCGGCGGGTATCTAAGAGCGGCATATCAAGCACTACAATGTCTATTCCCTTTTCCTTGGTCAGAATCCGCCATTGCTCCAAAATCTCATTGTAATTGCGCCCCAGCCGGTCTATGCTTTTGATATACAGCAAATCATCTTTCTTCATCCGCCGTACCATCTTCTTGTATAATGGACGTTCAAAATCCTTGCCGGACTGTTTATCTACAAAAATATTCTTCTGAGGAATCGGAAGACTTTGCAATGCCACCATCTGCCTGTCCTCATTCTGGTCACGGCTGCTGACACGAATATAACCATATGTATCTGCCATAATTCCTCCTGCCTAGAGTTCTCTGCCTGGATCCCATATGCAGATGACCGCATTGCTGCCGGATTGGCCGCTTCCCGGCTTATGCGGCGGCACGGCTTCCCTCTCACACTGTCTCGTAGGTGGTGGCCAGCTTGAGGAAGGGGCCCAGGGCCTTGCCGTCATTTTCTACCACAGGTTCGCTGAAATAGTAGTCCAGTGTCCCGTCCCGCCGGGCGTTGTCCGCCGGGCCAAGGCCGGACACGGCGCAGCACCCGGTCATATAGAGCCTGCCCGCCCGTTCCTGTAAAAACTGCTTTTGTATGCCCCCCACAGCCTTCTCCAGACAGGGAAGATACTTTTCCTTCGCCAGATAACCCAACCGGATTCCCTTTTCCAGCGTATAGGCAAACTGGCAGGTACAAGTGGCCTCCCGGTAGTTGTCAATGCGCCGGTTGTCCAGCACCTGATACCAACAGCCTTCCTCATCCTGATATTTTACCACATTCTCCATCAGCTTGTTCAGAAAGGCTATAAGCCGTATGCGCGCAGCCTCTCTCTCCTCCGGAATAAAATCCAGCGTATCCGCCAGCGCCATGGAATACCAGCCGCAGGCTCTACCCCATATGTTCAGGGACCTGCCCGTGTGGGAATCCGCCCAGAACACGGTTCTTGACTCGTCGCAGGCATGGGCATACAACCCGCACCTGGGTTCATAAGTCTTCTCTTCCGCCAGGGTAAACTGCTTTAGGATATCATCATACCAGTCCTCTCTCCCGAATACGGCGGCGTATTGGGCGCGGAAGGGCTGTCCCATAAACAAGCCGTCCAGCCAGATCTGGTTTGGGTATATCTTCTTATGCCAGTATACCCCCGACTCTGTCCTGGGCTGAATCAGGGTCTGCTCCTCCAAGTGCCCAAGTGCAGCCCGGAAACGCTCCTCTCCGGTCTTTTCATATAAAAAGAAAAGATTTTTCCCGCAGTTGACATGGTCAATATTCTTTTCCTGACAGTCATAGCCCCGGATCGTCCCGTCCGGCAGGATAAAATAGTCGAAATAGGCTTTCAGATACTCATAATACTTTTCCTCTCCCGTCTCCCCGTACAGCTTTTCCAGGCCCGTCAGAAACAGTCCTGTGTCGTAAGCCCACTTCCTGCTGATCAGCCCCGGATGCTCTTCCATCACCGTGTCCGCTGTCCGTCTTGCCGCCTCCAACAATATCTTGGCCATCACCGTGCCCTCCTGCTCCAAATTCCGCCTCCGTCCTGCCCGTATCCCTTCCGCAGAGACGGAGCGGCTACTATCTCTGGATCATTTTATACATTGCCCGTCCAGAATGCAACCCCGAAAATATATTTTTCCTAAAATTAATGGGTACAAAATCCCGCTGCTTTGAGGGATTGGCTTGAAAGAACAATCTGATTCATGCTAAAATAAATCATGAAAGCCTACATCATATTAAGAAAGGACCGATGAAAGCAATGAATACACCCCCATCAAATAAGAAGGGCATTCCCCCGAAAACCCTGCTCGCCCTGCTGGACCGTCTAAAGCAGACACATATCCCCATGCACAGCCTCCATGTTATACAGCATGGGATGCCACAGCTGGAAGCCTACTACGCCCCCTGTCGTAAGGGAGCGCTGCACCGCATGTTCTCCATCAGCAAAAGTCTGACGGCGCTGGCTGTATTGAAGCTCCATGAGACGGGCAGCATCTCCCTGGATGCCCCTGTCTGCCAGTATTTTCCGGAATATGTAAATGCGGGTACCCATCCATGGATCCGGGAGACCACTCTCCGGGATATGCTGATGATGAGAAGCTGCCACGCCTCCACCACTTACAAGTTCGATAAAAGCCAGGACTGGGTGGAAAGCTTTTTCACGGTTGCACCCACCCACAAGCCCGGCACGGTATTCCACTATGACACCAGCGCCTCCCACACGCTCTGCGCCCTGGCGGAAAAGCTGACTGGACGCCCCATGCTGGACTATCTGAAGGATGTCATGCTGCGGGAAATCGGATGGAGCGAAGAGTCCTATATGCTGACTGACCCCTTTGGTCATTCCATGGGCGGAAGCGGACTCATGGCCACGGCAGAGGATCTGGTACTGCTGGGAAAGTTCCTGATGCAGGATGGCTTTTGGGACGGTAAGCAGCTGCTCCCAAGAGAACTTCTCACGGATGCCCTGGCCTGGCACAGCGCCACGGCCGTCACCGGCCCCATCACGGGCGAATGCCAGGGCTACGGCTATTTCTTCTGGCGGGGAGAGCAGGACGCCCGGATCTGCTATGGCATGGGAGGCCAGCTGATTCTCTGCTATCCCGCCCAGGAGCTGCTGGTGGTGACTACCGCAGACACCCAGGGTATGAACGGTGCCAATCAACTGATCTATGACGCCATCCGGCAGATTCTGCTGCCCGGACTGGAGAACCCGGAGGGTATAGGTAATACCTTATATGCGGACAGGGAGACATTGCGTCAGAAGGTATCCCGGCTCTGCATAGAGCCGTTGGCTTCCGTCTATTCCCAGGGCTGCAGTTATCCTCTCCGGAGCGCATCCCCTTGCCCGGCAGAGGAAACGACTCTGTCAGTCAATTTTTTGGACGCCCGGACAGACGGGGCCCGGATACAGGGGCAGATCTACAAGCTTCAGGAAAACAGCGCTTTCAGCGATCTCTCTCTGGAATTGTCAGAGAGGGAAGGCACACTGCGCTACACATTAAACGGAACAGCCTGCAGGCTGTCCTTCGGACTTGAACGGGTGATTCCCGGACAGTTCCCGGTCTATAATATGTTTTGCGCCTCCAGCGGCATGTGGCTGGACGAACATACCTTCTATATCCGAACCCATCTGCTGGACACCAGCGTGGGCAGCATCCATATACAATTGTATTTTGGAGAGCAGGATGTGACTGTGTTTATGAAAAAACAGGAGGAAAATCTGTTTGGAGAATATAGCGGACATCTGTACGGTACTCTGGACGTGAAAAAGAGACAGCCGGACCCGAAGGGTTGAGGGGCCGCCCGGATCAGAGGGCCTGTCGGGCCGGTTATCGCTCCCCCAGCAGGGCCTCCGCAATCTTCATGTCCTCCGGCGTGGTCACTTTAATATTCTTATACGAGGCAGGTACCAGCTTTACCCGGCGATGCAGCATGGCCTCCGCCACCATGGCATCATCCGTGATCCGGATGCCCTGCTGCCGAAGCTGCGGCAGCTGTGTCATAAGCCTGCGGTATGCCTCGCAAATTATCTGTGTTTCAAATACCTGGGGGGTCTGCACCAGCCACACGCTGTCCCGGTTGGGCGTCTGCAAAGCGTACCCTTCCGTGTCCGCCAGCTTCACCGTATCCTTGGAGGGCATGGCGGCCGCACAGGCGCCGCAGGCTACGGCCGCCGCATAGGTGTCCTCCAGGATTTTCTCCGTCAGAAAGGGCCTGGCTCCGTCATGGATAAACACATAGCCGTCCCGGTTGGGCACTTTCCGTTTCCCGTCCCCCAACACTGCCATGGCGTAAGCCACCGACTCATAGCGTTCACTGCCGCCCGCCGTGATGGTATCCACCTTGGAAAAACCGTATTTGTCCACGATCTCGCTCTTTATATAGGAAATATCTTCCGCCCCCGTCACCAGAATGCAGTCATCTATAATCGCCGACCTCTCCACAGCGTCTAAGGCATACCAGACCAGCGGCCTGTCTCCCAGCTTCATAAACTGCTTGGGCACATCGCGGTGCATCCTGCTGCCGCTGCCTGCCGCCAGGACGACAGCCGTACATCTTTTC
>CAMWSA010000317.1 GCA_947176785.1 uncultured Lachnospiraceae bacterium | reverse complement strand
CAGCCTGACCCAGGAGCAGTTCTATGAGATGCTCAGAGGAGGCGCGGAGATCCACACCAGCCAGCCGTCGCCGGATTCGGTGATGCAGCTGTGGGACGAGGTGCTGAAGGAGTACGACGAGATTGTGCATATTCCCATGAGCAGCGGCCTGTCCAGTTCCTGCCAGAGTGCCCTCATGCTGGCCCAGGACTACGAGGGCAAGGTGCAGGTGGTAAATAATCAGCGGATCTCGGTGACACAGAGGCAGGCGGCCCTGGATGCCAAGCTGCTGGTTTCCAAGGGGATGAACGCCAGGGAGATCAAGGATTTCCTGGAGGAGGACAAGTTCAACAGCAGCATTTACATTATGCTGGATACGCTGTATTACCTGAAAAAGGGCGGTCGAATCACACCGGCTGCCGCTGCGCTGGGAACCTTGCTGAAGTTAAAGCCCGTGCTGCAGATCCAGGGGGAGAAGTTGGACGCCTTTGCCAAGGCCCGCACCACCAACCAGGGCAAGTCCATTATGATAAATGCCATCAAGAAGGATATCGAGACGCGCTTTGGGGGCATGACCGAGGATAAGCATATCTGGCTGGAGATTGCCCACACGGCCAATGCGGAGGCGGCCGAAGCCTACAAGGCCGAGATCCTGGAACAGTTCCCGGGTTATGATATCCATATTGATCCCCTGTCCCTGAGCGTGGCCTGCCACATTGGCCCCGGGGCGCTGGCATTTGCCTGCTGCCGCAAGATAGAGGTATAAGTGTGAATCAAAAACCTCCATAAAGCGTAACCTTCCTATGTCCTAATGCAGACAGGCAGTCCCCGGGCTGCCCCTGTGTGGCAGGTCAGGGAGTTTGGATAAATCAGCTAATTGAATCCTGCATACATTTCGGGTATGCAGGATTTCTTGCATGTGGGATTTGACAGGTGCAAATATAGTAGTTTTTTCTTCCCTTGCCACAAAATGCATGTTATAATGTACATGGCAAAAAATAGAGATGCAGGAGAAAATGCACGGAACCGCCGATAGGGAATATTCGGCAGGTTCCGGGTGTGTTTTTTGTATTTGCAGATGATTCTTGGGAGATATAAATAAACTAAGTGAGAATGAGGTAATTTATGGCGAAGGCAACAGATTATGGTGCCTCCAGCATTACGGTGCTGGAGGGTCTGGAGGCTGTGCGTAAGCGTCCGGGCATGTATATTGGCAGTGTGTCCACTAAGGGGTTAAATCACTTGATCTATGAGATTGTGGACAATTCCGTGGACGAGCATCTGGCGGGCTTCTGCGACACAATCCGGGTGACGCTGGAGGCGGACGGCTCCGCCACCGTCAGCGACAATGGAAGAGGTATCCCCGTGGGGATGCATGAGAAGGGCATCAGCGCAGAGCGGCTGGTTTTTACCACGCTGCACGCGGGCGGTAAATTTGACAATAACGCCTATAAGACCAGCGGCGGACTTCACGGTGTGGGTTCCTCGGTGGTCAATGCACTTTCCAATCGGCTGACCGTGACGGTCAAAGTGGGCGGCTGTATCTATCAGGATCAATATGAAAAGGGGCTGCCCGTGGTGGAACTGGAAAACGGCCTGCTTCCGATTATCGGCAAGACCAGGGAGACGGGTACCACCATCAATTTCCTGCCGGACGATACGATTTTTGATAAGACCCGTTTTAAGGAGGATGACGTTAAGAGCCGTCTTCATGAGACCGCCTATTTAAACCCGGAACTGACAATTGTTTTCGAGGATAAGCGTAAGGAAGAGCCTGAACAGGTTACATTTCATGAGCCGGAGGGGATCACAGGCTTTATAAAGGATATGAACAAGGGGGATGAACCTGTTCATGACTGTATTTACTTTAAGGGTGAAGCTGAAGATATTGTGGTTGAGGTGGCTTTTCAGTATGTGAATGAATTTCATGAGAATGTGCTGGGCTTCTGCAACAATATCTATAATTCCGAGGGCGGTACGCATCTGACGGGCTTCAAGACCCAGTTTACCAATGTAATCAACACCTATGCCCGTGAATTGGGAATATTAAAGGAAAAGGATGTGAATTTCACCGGGGCGGACGTGCGCAACGGCATGACGGCGGTGGTATCCATCAAGCACCCTGATCCCCGCTTTGAAGGGCAAACCAAGACAAAGCTGGACAACCAGGATGCGGCCAAGGTGGTAGCAAAAGTCACCGGCGAGGAGATTGTCCGGTACTTTGACCGCAATCTGGAGGTATTGAAGAGTATTATCGGCTGCGCGGAGAAAGCGGCCAAGATCCGCAAGACGGAGGAGAAGGCCAGGACCAATATGCTGACCAAGCAGAAATTCTCCTTTGATTCCAACGGCAAGCTGGCCAACTGTGAGTCCAAGGACCCTTCCAGGTGTGAGATTTTTATTGTGGAGGGTGATTCCGCAGGGGGCAGCGCCAAGACGGCCCGGGACCGCAGCTTCCAGGCAATCCTGCCCATCCGGGGCAAGATACTGAATGTGGAGAAGGCCAGCATTGACAAGGTACTTGCCAACGCGGAGATCAAGACCATGATCAATGCCTTTGGGTGCGGCTTTTCCGAGGGGTATGGCAATGATTTTGACATCAGCAAGCTTCGTTATGACAAGATTATTATTATGACGGATGCGGATGTGGACGGCTCCCATATCTCCATGCTGCTTTTGACCTTATTTTATCGGTTCATGCCGGAACTGATCTATGAGGGGCATGTGTATATTGCCATGCCGCCCCTGTACAAGGCCATGCCTTCCAAGGGCAAGGAGGAGTATCTCTATGATGACAAGGCGCTGGAGAGGTACCGCAAGCGGCATAAGGGGCCGTTTACGCTGCAGCGCTACAAGGGCCTGGGCGAGATGGATGCCCAGCAGCTGTGGGAGACCACGCTGGACCCTGCCACCCGAATGATGAAGCGGGTGGAGATTGAGGACGCGCGGCTGGCTACGGACCTGACCAGTACCCTGATGGGAACGGATGTGCCGCCCCGTAGGGCATTTATTTATGACCATGCTACGGATGCGGAGCTGGACTATAATGCATAGGTTAAAAAGATATATAAAGGATACTGCTGTATTGGGGTGCATACCATGAAAATATCAATCTATAAAAACCTGCCCATAGAGGCAAGACAAATCCGGCAGACGGTGTTTGTGGAGGAACAGGGCTTTCTTGAAGAGTTTGACCATATAGACGATGTGGCAGTGCATTTTGTGGCGTATGGGGAAGATGAACTGCCCGTGGGAACCTGCCGGCTATTTTGGGATGCCGGGATGGAGGGGTATGTCCTGGGAAGATTTGCCGTACTTGGGGAATATCGGGACAAACATATAGGTGCCGCCTTGCTGGGGGAAGCGGAAAAGTATGTACGAAAAGCAGGAGGTAAGAGCATTTCCCTGCATGCCCAGTGCCGGGTAAGCGGATTTTACCGGAAACAGGGCTATGCGGAATACGGGGAAGCGGAGGATGAGCAGGGCTGTCCTCATGTGTGGATGAAAAAGGATATTCTTGCAGAGGCCCTGTCGGTGAATGGCCGGGAGTATTTCCTTGTAAAACTGCTGGGAAAGGGAAAGGGCGGATACTCCTACCTGGCACAGGACGGGGATCAAAAAGTGGTGGTGAAACAGATCCACCATGAGCCATGCGCCTACTATCAGTTTGGTGATAAGCTTGAATCGGAGATCAGGGACTATCGGCGGCTGCAGGACATTGGCATCCCTCTGCCGAAGCTGCTTGAGGTTGACAGGCAAAAAGAGCGGATTGTGAAAGAGTTTATCGAAGGGAAAACCGTCTATGAGATGGTGCTTAAGGATGAACTGCCCCAAGCCTGTATAGCGCAGGTCAGGGACATGTGCCGTGTGTTGTATCCGGCGCACATCAATATCGACTATTTCCCCACCAATTTTATTTTGCAGGGTGATACGCTTTATTATATTGACTATGAGTGCAATGACTATATGGAAGAATGGAATTTTGAGAATTGGGGGATCAAATACTGGTCTAAGACACCGGAATTTTTAAAATATGTGGAAGAGCAAACAAATACACTGGCTGCAGGCCCGGCGATGGATCTCTGATTGCTTTAGGCGTCCAGATATTCATCAATGTACTGTACGGGGATATACTGCTGCATGGTACGCATGTCCCGGAAAATACCTGTGGGCTGGCAGGGATATGTAACTCTTAATCAGGAGGACAGGGAAATGATTCTGCTTGTGATTGATACACAAAAAGGCATAACCGATGAAAGGCTGTATGCATTTGAGAAATTGAAAAGCAACATAAAGCTTCTGATCTCCGAGGCGAGGGAACACGAGGTGGAGATCGTGTATGTCAGGCATGACGACGGCCCTGGCACGGGGTTCTCTGCGGGAGATGAGGAATTTGAGATTTTTGAGGAGTTTGCCCCGGTGAAAAGTGAACGCGTCTTTGACAAGACAGTGAACAGCGCCTTTCATCATTCCACAGGTTTGACGGATTACCTGGCGGAGAAAGGCGAAAGGAAGATCATGGTAGTAGGCTTGCAGACAAACTTCTGCATAGACGCCACCATCAAAAGCGGCTTTGAGCATGGCTATGAGATATTTGTGCCGGAGTATGCCAACTCCACCTTTGACAACGACTATATGAAAAAGGATGTGTGTTATCACTACTACAATGCTTTTATCTGGCCCCAGAGGTATGCGAAGTGTATCTCCATGGCGGAAGCCGTGGACAGGATCAGGA
>CAMWSA010000316.1 GCA_947176785.1 uncultured Lachnospiraceae bacterium | reverse complement strand
GCCACTATAAAAAGCTGATCTATGAAATAAAGATACGGTAAGAGGCAAAAACTTGTGCAAAAATCGGGAAACAGATGCGGGATAGCATGACATGGCATCCGCCCTGTGGGAGCTTTCAGGGGAAAATGCCCTGTTAGACGCCTGCAGAAAGGAACTTGCCCTGCATGGGAAGACGCCCGATGAGATGAAGCCCGTGGTAAGGATCACCACATCCGACACAGGCTCCGGCGGGGCGAACATTTTCCCCATGCTGGTATCCGGGAAGGAAAACACCACCATCAGCCTGGGCAGCCGCTGAAGCTGGGGCACAGGAACGGCAGGTCGCTCAGCGAGTTCGATGACCAGTTAAAGCTCCTGTACGCTGCAGAAGAGCAGGAAAAGGCAGAAGAAATGAAAGAGTGCCTGGAGGATTTTGCATCTGCACAGGAGAAGCGTGCCTATATCCAGGGTTATGCAGATTGTGTGCAGGTACTGTATCATATGGGGCTTTTGAAGGAGAACGAAGGTCTGAAATGGGCGGAGAGGATGGAGCTGAAATAGCAATGGGTTTGGGGGTCAAGCAGCTTGTGGGACTGGGGAATCAGCATTCTCCAGTCTTTTAATTTTGAGTGGTACTACAAAAACAATTAGGCGATTGCGAAACTTCCTTTCAGGCTACAGGGATTGGGCAATATATACAAAATAAGGGCGACTTGCCACTGCGTCGGAGCCCGTTTTTGTATATATTGACCGTGTTAGATCTTTTTCTAACACAAGTTCCGTCACTTGCGGTAAGAGTTTCGCAATTACCTAACAAAAACAATGACAGGAAGGAGCGGAAGTCGATATGCTCCCCCTAAACTGCTCACTGGTTACTCGAAACTATCAAGATAGTTCTGCAAAATATTTACCAGCTTTCCGATATGCACACCGTCTACGAAAGAGTGATGTACCTGGACTGATAATCATGTGTGGTAGAGAAGCAATAACAAAACAAGGAAAGGACAGCCCGCCGCTATTCCGAGCAACCGGATCAGAGTATAAAAATTCATGGGTACAAGATATACTATAAATTAAAAAAATAGAAACGGCGAATTGATACGCAAAGCCGCTGTATTCTGTGTAAAAATTTTTTCAAAAAGATTTGTAAGATTTCTATATTTGCGGAGCCTTATAGATGAAAGGAGGTGGTAGAGTAATGGAGTTTGAACAGATATACAATACTTATTTTGAATCGGTATTCCGCTATATCCGAAAACTTTCAGGTGATGAACATGTTGCAGAGGAAATCACAAGTGAAACATTTTTAAAGGTAATGAAATCCATTGGTGATTTTCGTGGTGAGTGTGATATGCGTGTATGGATTTGCCAAATTGCGAAAAACACTTACTATTCATATCTGAAAAAAAGTAAAAGAATAGTAAGTGTTGACGAAACAGAAGTGCAGAGCATAGTAGATCCGAACGCTTTCATTGAAGAACAGATTGGAATGCAGGACGAAACTCAGCAAATACGAAAAATCCTACATACGATTCCCGACCCTTACAAGGAAACTTTTATGTGGCGTGTGTTTGGAGAATTGTCTTTTAAAGAAATAGGCGACCTATATAGCAAGACAGATAATTGGGCTTGTGTTACTTACCATCGGGCAAGAAAAATGATACAAAGTAGATTGGAGGAAATTAATAATGAAAAGAGAGTGTAGTATAGTTCGTGATTTATTGCCGTTGTACTTTGAAAATATGTTAAGCGAAGATACAGCGGCATTTGTAAAGGAACACCTTGAAAATTGTTCCGATTGTGCCGCAGAATTTGAATGTTTTAAGTCGGGCAAGCAAATTGATAAGGCAGAAACCCCGCAAAGAAGAAATGACGCAAATGTAATAAGGGCGGTCAAAAAGAAAATAGCCAAAAAAATTTTTAAAATGGTGGCTGCTGTATGCCTTGTATTTATAGTTTTGTTTAGTGCAATAATGTTTTATACAAGCATCAGTTACTCTGTTACAAAAGACAATATCTCACTATCAACAAAAGCTGATGGCGGTTATACTTATATTATTTTAGAAACCGAAGCTGGCAAATCGCTTTCTTTTGATTCTAAAACAGAAGATATTTTGAATGAACAAAATGAAGTATGCGGCCAGCGAATTACTTTATATAATTTGCAATATCATAATAATTTTTCGCAAAATGCTAATTCCACTAGCTGGGGAATCCCATTGAGTGATAAAAAACAATACATGGAAATGATCGTTGAATTGGGAAATGATACACTCCAAATTACCACTGCAGAATAAATTATTCAGACAAAGATATAGCAAAGCCAACCGAGCCTGTCAATGGCAAGTAAAGGGGTTTCGCCTACCGTTGACAGCCCCGCCTGCGGAACATGGACATGGTGGCAAAGCAGCAGTTAGAGGGTAGGCGCAGTATATCAAAATGGATCAAAGCTACGCCACTTCGGCGGCCTGTTCAATAACCTGACCTGGAGTGAGGACGGCAGGACACTTTTGGAGGCCGATTTCTGGGAGATCCAGGACAATGACCTGGTTCCCGTCCAGGTGGACATGCAGACTAGCCAAATTGACGTCACATTCCAGATGGTGGGATGAGCCCTACGGCGCACAGCTGTTCGGCGGCTGCTGCGTTCTGATTAGCATATGCTGGCATTTGTGGTACATTGGGAATGAAACAGCGTTTGGGGATAGCAAAGGCGATCATGGAAGACCCAGAAATACTGATTTAGGATGAACCTATGAATGCACTGGACAAGAGCGGTGTGGCAGAGATCAGGGAGCTACTGCTGCGCTTGAAAGGGGAAGGTAAAACGATCCTGATCGTGTCCCGCAATCCGGAAGATATCCGTATGCTGTGTGACACTGTGCATGAAATGGACGGCGGAAAATTGTGTTAATCTTTCCGGATGTGTCAAATGCCTTCCCCGGTCTTTTATCTGTCTTTCGGGGAAAAAATCTGTACGTCGGGATAAAGTGAATGATATTTAGAACTGCTTATGTTATAGTCAAACTATTTAAACCACGAAACGGAGGAAACCTATTTGAAAAAGGAGACCCAAATGTCAGAATTACACAGCATTCCGCTTACCTGCAAAGAAGGCGTGTACAGTGTTTTTGATTTTTATCAGGACGCCGATGGTGAGGACGCAATCTTCTTTGACTATGACACACAGTATCAAATGCTCACCTATGATATCCCTGTTGGGCAGGACTGGCGCGAAATGACGCTGTACAGCGTTCCGGAGAAGGACATTTTTCGGACGCTGCGCGCCTTTTATGGCGAGGATAGAGGGCTTCAGAAGATTACGGCTGTGCTGAACGGCCGCGAAACGCTTTTGTACCTCCGTTATGAAGACGGGGAAGATGCCAGGAAGAAAATCCGGAGATTTGCAATCCGAAACGCAAACGCCATCATTGAGCAGATCCAGCAATGCAAGGATGCTGTGGCAAGGCTTTTCGTTGATTATTACATTGATTCGGAAACAATAGATTATCATGCGATGATCGGCACCGCAGCGCAGATGGAGGCGGTTAGACAGGAATACCATGACGAGGATTCCTGTGACTGTTCCGGCAACTATCCGTCTGAATACATTAAGGGTGACAATAAGATGCTGATTACCATGGTGCGCTGTGCCGAGGGCCATCCGTCAGCGAACTTCCAATATGCAGTGGAAATTATGTCAAAGCACATCGAGAAGTACGCCTTGCCAGCCTTGCGCAGGACTGAGGATTTCAAATTTATCTGCGAGGAATACGATTAAGCAGTTGAGTGCGGGTGGCGGAACAGAAGGGGGCGAACAAGATGTCAAAGCATAGCTTAAATATAGCCGTTAAATATGGGGAATCTTTAAGAGAATTTCGTGATCAATCCGAGGCTGAAGATTATTATATTTCATATAAAGACGATTTGCTGAACAGATTGAAGGCAATTAGTACGCAAGCGTCCGCGTTTTTTCCTGACTATACGATTGAAAGCCTGAAAAAATTAGAAAATTGGTATTTTAATTTATATGAGAAACAATCATTTGATAAAGCAGGATCAACACAAGAAGACTTTGAAAGCATGATGTCTGTTTATTGGGGCGAGGTCATTATTAAAAATAACGAAGACGCTGAATGGGTAGTTGAGGAATATCCTTTTTCACAAAAAAAGTATGAATTGTTGGTACATAAAGGGTTTTGCAGTGTATCAGTAGTTGATAAATATCATGATCTGTATCACAAGCAGGGCAATAAGCGAAGAAATCTGTTATTTAGAGAGTATAACAGGTATTTTGCAAGATAGCTTTCCACTTGTAGATGAAGCAGGGAAGCAGTACAGGACTTTTTCCAAGAAGGCAAAGGAACCTGAGTATAAGCCGGCGGCCTGTGACATTTCTGTGAGAATTGGCTGTTATGATAGTGGTATCACAGACAAACTACAGTTTTGATGGATATAGCTGAAAAAATCGCCGCTACATATGCGGACATAGTGTACCTGGGTGTTGGGCTTCACAGCGGCTATGGAAGTGCTCAGCGGATGTATGTAAAGCGTGGTTATATACCAGACGGTTCTGGCGTTTGGTATCAGGACAAAATATGCAAGCCCTATGAGGAATGCAAAAATGATGACGATTTGGTTTTATATTTTTCAAAGAAATTGTGAGGTGACAGATACTGTAATTGTAGCTCAACGAGTTTTATAAATTGAAATTGAACAAAATCGCTGCGCGATGGCTGGCCAAGGCTATGGCGCAGCTTTTCTT